>NZ_JAENKR010000003.1:0-48066 GCF_016598965.1 Campylobacter sp. TTU-622 | reverse complement strand
ATACAAGCAATTATAATAATATCTGCATCTCCTAGATTATCAAGTATTTTGTTTTCTCTTTTTAAATTAGTTAAAAAAAGAATAAAACTTTTAAATAAAAATAAAATTCCAGAAAAACTTATAGCATAAAATAAAAATCCTTCTTTTAAACTTTCAAAAACAAAGATATAAAAAATTTCTTCTATTTTAAAAGTATAAAAACCAGCAAGAAAAAAAGCACTCCAAAGTAAAATTTCTGGAACAGCCTTTAATTTTATATCGATTAAAGAAAGTAAAAATAAATTGAAAATAAAAAAAGAAAAAACAATAAAATCATATAAATTTACATTGTAAAAATAAGCAATACAAATTAAAAAAATACCGACTATTTCACTTAAAAATATCTCAAAAGGAATTTTATTTTTACAATATTTACATTTTGCTTTTAAAAAAAGATAAGAAAAAATAGGAACTAATTCTAAAATTCCTAATTTCTTTTTACAATTAAAACAAAAAGATCTAGGAGAAAAAATCTTTTGCTTATAAATAATGCGATCAGCTAAAGCTTTACAAAAAGAACCTAAACTTGCTCCTAAAATCAGCAAAAAAACTATCATAAACCAAAAGTTCTTTCGCGATTTTTAAAATCTTTTATAATCTTTTTAAACTCTCTTTTAGTAAGACTTGGAAATAAAGTTTCACTAAAATATATTTCAGCATAAGCACATTGCCATAATAAAAAGTTAGAAAGTCTTTTAGCATTGCCCACTCTAAGAAGCAAATCTACATCTAAAGGCAAATCTAAATTCTTACTTAAATTTTCCTCATTAAGCTCTAAACCTTTTTCTAATACCCGTTTTGCAGCTCTAACAATTTCATTTTTAGATCCATAAGAAATAGCTAAATTGATATAGAGTAAATTACAATGCTTTGTTCTTTCTTCAACCAAAGCTATTTTTTCTCTTAAATTTTTATCAAGTCTTGATAAATCACCAATTGCTTTTAAGCAAACATTATTTTTTTCAAATTTTTCTAAAGCCTCATCTAAACAGCGATCTAAAAGTTTAAAAATAAATTCAACCTCATCTTTTGGGCGTCCCCAATTTTCAGTACTAAAGGCAAAAAGACTTAAATTTGAAATTCCTTCCTCAACGCAAACTTCCATAATTTTTTGCATTGTTTTAACACCTTGAGAATAGCCTAATTTTGCTAAAACTCCTTTAGCTTTAGCCCAACGTCTATTACCATCCATTACAATGGCAAGGTGTTTTAATTTATTCATTTTCATCCTTTAAAATCAAATAATTTTTTAAATATAAACAAAGGTTTTATATTTACATCCTGTAAAACCTGTAATTTTAAATGCTCACTTAAAAATTTTTGCACTTTTAAAAAAGGTGTTTTAATTAAAATTTCATCTTCTTTAATAAGAATTCTTAAAGGTCCAAAAACACTAAAAAAAAGATAAATTTCTAAAAATTTATCTTTTTTCATTTGCAAAAGAGCGGCTTTATTTTCAAAAACAAAAGGAATATGATATATATTTTCAAAACTTGCAAAAAGCATTTCTTTTAAAATATGATATTTTTGTCTATCTTTACATTCTATAAGATTTTGTAAAATAAATTTTTTAAAATCTATTTCTTCTTCTAAAAGACTTGTTATTAAAGATAAACCTTCCTCAAAAAAAGCTATATTAGGTTTTTTATAAAGGTTTTTAAATTCAATTATTCCACCATTATCATTATAAAGCTCTACTAAATATTGCACCCCAACTTCAAGTTCAATCATACTCTTAGTCTGAACTTTTTTATTGTTAATAAGTAAGGTATAATGCCCATAACCTGATTTAGCAAGAACTTCAATTTGTATAGGTAATATTGGATTAATAATACTCATAACTCTTTACATTTATAAGCAAGTTTATAGGCTAGACTTTTTTTATCTTGCATAGAAAATAATATCTCATCTTTTGCACTAATACACAATAATTCATTTAAATTAGATCCAAAAGAATTTTTTTCTTTTAAAATATTTAAACATATCATATCAAGCTTTTTATCTTTTAATGAATTTTTAGCATTTTTTATAGCATCTTTTTCATCAAGTTCTAATTTAAATCCTATTTTTTTACCTTTAAAATCTAAATTTTTAAGCAAATCTTCATTAGGTAAAAGTTTAAGTTCTAAACCTTTTAAATAATCATTTTTTTTAATCTTTCCTTTATGCACTATGGGGACAAAATCACTGACAGCAGCACTCATTATCAAAAAATCTTCATTTTTATTTTTTATTAAAAGTTCTTTTAAATCTTTCGAACTTTCAAATTTAAAAAGTTTATAAGGAGTTTTAAAGTCTATACTACTTAAAAAAATAACCTTAGCACCTAAAAAATAAAAAGCATCTGCTATGGCTTTAGCCATAAGTCCGCTTGAAAAATTGCTAATACATCTTACCTCATCAATTTTTTCTCTTGTGCCTCCACCAGTTACAACAACGCTTTTATTTATAAAGAATTTTTCTTTTAAAAGCTCTCTTTTAGTAATATTAAAAATATCTAAAACTTCTGCTAATGCACCTATACCCTCATCATTACAAGCAAGTCTTTTGCAAATAGGATCTATTATCAAAACACCTTGCTCTTTTAAAAGCTTTAAAGAATTTTGCACACTAAAATGTAAATACATATTTGTATTTGCTGCTGGAGCGATAATCAAAGGAAGTTTAGCTGCAATTAAAGTTTGTATAAATAAATTATCACAAATTCCTAAAGCAAGTTTATTGATAGAATTAACACTTGCAGGTGCAAAAAGTATAAGATCGCAATCTTTACTGAAAGCTATATGATTATTTGAATTTTTCCAAGTTTCATTCTCTTCACACAAAACCTCATCACAAAGAGCTTCAAAACTCATTTTAGAAGCAAACTTTAAAACCCCATTGCTTAATAAAACTTTAACTTTAAAGCCTTCCTTTTTAAATAAAGATATCAACTCGTAAGCTTTATAAAAAGCTATGCTTCCACTAATTGCTAAAAGTAAAGTTTTCATTGAAATTTTTTATAAAAATAGTCTTTAACTATTTTACTAGTGGCTCTATTAATAAATAAAGCTCCTTTTTCCACTTTTCTATCAACACAACTTCCAGCCGCTATAATCACATCATCTTCTATCTTAACAGGGGCTATAAGTTCTGAATTTGAACCAATAAAAACATTTTTGCCTATAATGCTTTTATGTTTTTTAATACCATCATAATTACAAGTAATAACACCACAACCTATATTAGTGCCTTCATCGATCTCACAATCCCCAAGATAACTTAAATGCCCTGCTTTAATTTTATTTAATTTTGCATTTTTGCATTCTACAAAATTTCCAATATGTGAATTTTTAATTATATTTTTAGGCCTAAGATGAGCCAAAGGTCCTATATCGCTATTAAATACTTCACTATCTTCAATCACACAAGAACTCTTAATAATAGAATTTACAATAAGACTTTTTCCTTCAATACGAACATTTTCATAAATTTCGCATTCGCCCTCAAAACGAACTTCACAATCAATATAAATCGTATGAGGCAAATGAAAAATTACTCCTTGCTTCATCCAATACTTCTTAAGCTCATCTTGCATTAATTCTTCAGCCTTACTCAACTCAAATTTATCATTAACACCCATAAATTCAAATTCATCAACAAAAATAGGAGATATTAAAATACCCTTTTCTCTAGCAAGCTTAATCGCATCGGTTAAATAATATTCCTTAGCTTCATTTTTATTATCAATTAAAGGCAAAACTTGCATTAAAAGTTCTGAATCTATAGCATAAACTCCTGCATTACAAAGAGAAATATTTTTTTCTTCCTCATTTGCATCTTTAAATTCAACAATTTTTTCTAAAGAATTCTCTTTTAAGATTACTCTTCCATAATTTTTAGGATCTTTAGCATTAAAAATTGCAACATTAAAACTATAACTTGTATCAAGAAGCTTTTTTAAACTTTGCTCTTTAATTAAAGGCATATCTCCACATAAAATTAGTGTTTGTTTTGCTTTTGGAGTATAATTTTTTAAAGCTCCTGCCGTTCCAGGAAAATGGTTTAAATCTTGTTCTAAAATTTGCGTTTTTGGAAAATGCTCTAAAATTTCTTTTTCAATTAATTCTTTTTCGTGAGATAAAACTACACTTACATCATCGCTTATCTTAAAAGCTTTCTCAAGTATATGTAAAATCATACTTTTTCCACATATCTTTTGCAAAACTTTTGGCTTGTTGGATTTCATTCTTGTTCCAAGTCCAGCAGCTAAAATTAAAATAGAACTTTGCATTTAAAACCTTATTTGAAATTTTATAAAGTATTTTACCAGCTTAAAGTTAAGCAAAGTTTATCAAAGACCAAAGTTAAACTTGTTTTAAATCATCTAAAGATAAAATTAAAATTATAAATAAACCAAAAAAAAGAAATTCCAAAGGTTAAAAAATTTGAAGCAAATTCTTGTATTATTTTTATTTTCTTTAAGTCTTTTTGCTGCTCCAGAAGCAACAATTCCTACTGTAAATTTAAGCTTAAGCGCTCCTGATACCCCAAATCAGCTTGTAACAACTTTAAATATTATCATTGTTTTAACTATACTTGCTTTAGCTCCAAGTATTATCTTTGTTATGACTTCTTTTTTGCGTTTGATTGTTGTTTTTTCTTTTTTAAGGCAAGCTATGGGAACGCAAAGTATGCCACCTAATACTATTTTAATAACTCTTGCTCTTATTTTAACTTTTTTCATTATGGAACCTGTGGCTACAAAATCATATAACGAAGCAGTTAAACCTTATCTAGAAGAGAAAATAGGCTATGAAGAAGCTTTTACTAAAGGAGTTAAACCTTTTAAAGAATTTATGCTAAAAAATACAAGAGAAAAAGATCTTGCTTTATTTTATAGAATTCGTAACTTACCCAACCCTAAAACCATAGATGATGTTCCTTTAAGTGTTCTTGTGCCAGCTTTTATGATTTCAGAATTAAAAACAGCTTTTGAAATAGGCTTTTTAATTTATCTTCCTTTTTTAGTTATAGATATGGTCGTAAGCTCTGTATTAATGGCAATGGGTATGATGATGCTTCCACCTGTTATGATATCCTTACCTTTTAAGTTGCTTATCTTTGTTTTAGTAGATGGATGGAATTTATTAGTGCAAAGATTAGTAGAAAGTTTTGTAACTTAAATTTAATTAATATTAAAATATTTTTTTGATTTTTAAAAATATAATCTATGAAATATATCTAAAAAATATTTTTTTATTAAAAAATATGCCTTTTTACTTTGTTTAAATTATTATATTAAGTCATTATAATTTATTGTATTTATGCAAAAGCCTAAATTTAACTTTTTTATTTTAAGTGCATAATCTAATAATTTTAAAAAATACAATTATAGTAAATTGGATACATTAAAAAGCTTGAAAATGATATTTATTTGATAGTTTTAGATTAAGAATTATTATATGGTGTCCACGGCGAGATTCGAACTCACGGCCTCAAAATTAGGAATTTTGTGCTCTATCCAGCTGAGCTACGAGGACATTTAGAATTTACCAAAAGGTAAATTCTAATTTTAAAGATAATTATCCATTTCTTTTTTTGATAATTTCTTCAGAAACATTCTTAGGAACTTCATTATAATGATCAAATTCCATAGAATAAGTCGCACGTCCTTGAGTTTGACTTCTAAGATCAGTAGAATAACCAAACATTTCAGCTAAAGGACAAAATGCTGTAATGATTTTATTTCCACCTCTTTCGTCCATAGAATTCACTTGACCACGGCGCTTATTAAGATCTCCAATTACATCTCCCATATACTCTTCAGGAGTTTCAACTTCAACTTTCATCATAGGCTCAAGGATCACAGCTCCTGCTTTTCTTGCACCTTCTTTAAATCCCATAGAAGCAGCAAGTTTAAATGCCATTTCAGAAGAATCTACTTCGTGATAACTTCCATCATAAACAGTTACTTTAACATCTTCAACAGGATAGCCAGCTAAAACACCATTTTGTAAAGCTTCTTGGATACCTTTATCTACAGCTGGAATATATTCTTTAGGAATAACCCCGCCTTTAATATCATTTACAAATTCATATCCACTACCTGGATCAAGTGGCTCAAGACGCAAGAAAACATGTCCATATTGACCACGACCACCTGATTGTTTTGCGTATTTGTATTCTTGTTCTACTACTTTTCTAATAGTTTCACGATAAGCAACTTGAGGCTGACCTACTTCAGCTTCTACCTTAAATTCACGTAGCATTCTATCTACAATAATTTCAAGGTGTAGCTCACCCATACCAGAAATGATAGTTTGACCGCTTTCTTCATCAGTTGAAACTCTAAAGCTTGGATCTTCTTGTGCTAATTTATTTAAAGCTATAGACATTTTTTCTTGATCTGCTTTAGTTTTTGGCTCTACCGCAACAGAAATAACAGGATCTGGAAAATCCATTCTCTCAAGGATTACTTTATCTTTCTCACTTGCCAAAGTATCGCCTGTTAATGTATCTTTAAGTCCTACAACAGCACCGATTTCTCCAGCATAAAGAACTTTGATTTCTTCTCTTTTATTAGAGTGCATTTTTAAAAGACGCCCTATTCTTTCTTTTTTATCTTTAGTTGAATTATAAGCATAAGATCCACTCTCTAAACTTCCACGATAAACACGCACGAAAGTAAGTTGTCCTACAAAAGGGTCTGTCATAATTTTAAATGCAAGTCCCGCAAATTCTCCATCATCGGTTGATTTTACAGAAACTTCTGTGCCATCTTCATATTCTCCTTTGATATTTGCAACTTCATCTGGAGCTGGCAAATATGCAATAACTGCATCAAGTAAAGGTTGGATCCCTTTATTTTTAAAAGCCGTTCCACAAAGCATAGGAATCATAGAAAGATTTAAACATCCTGCTTTAATACCCGCTCTAATTTCTTCTATGCTTAATTCTTCTCCGCCTAAGTATTTTTCCATAAGCTCATCAGAAGTTTCAGAAACAGCCTCTATCATTTTTACACGATATTCTTCTGCTTGTTCTTTAAGTTCAGCTGGAATTTCTCTTTCTACATAATCAGTTGGTTTGTTTTCATCTTCCCAAACTAAAGCTTTCATTGTGATAAGATCAATCACACCTTTAAAATTATCTTCAGCGCCTATTGGAATTTGAAGTGGAACTGGATTAGCTTTTAAGCGTTCGCGAATTTGCTCTTCTACTCTGAAGAAATTTGCACCAATTCTATCCATTTTATTAACAAAAACTATTCTTGGAACACCATATTTATTAGCTTGTCTCCAAACTGTTTCGCTTTGAGGTTGCACACCACCAACAGAACAAAATACTGCAACAGCACCATCTAAAACACGCATAGATCTTTCAACTTCTATGGTAAAATCAACGTGGCCTGGAGTATCAATTAGATTGATTTGATGATCTTTCCAAAAACAAGTTGTTGCAGCAGAAGTAATAGTAATACCTCTTTCCTTTTCTTGTTCCATCCAGTCCATGGTAGCAGCACCATCGTGTACTTCACCTATTTTATGGCTCATACCTGTAAAGAAAAGTATTCTCTCACTTGTTGTCGTTTTTCCTGCATCAATGTGTGCAGCAATTCCTATATTTCTAACTCTTTTTAAAGGAGTACTTCTTGACATTTTTTCCCTTTCTTACCAGCGATAGTGAGCAAATGCTTTATTTGCTTCAGCCATTTTATAAGTATCTTCTTTTTTCTTAAATGAAGCACCTTTACTATTTGCAGCATCCATTAACTCAGCTGCAAGTTTTTCTATCATAGTTCTTTCGCTTCTTTTTCTTGCAAAAGAAATAATCCAACGAATTGCTAAAGCTTGTTGTCTTGCAGGACGCACTTCTACTGGAACTTGATAAGTAGCTCCACCAACACGACGTGATTTAACTTCTAAAATAGGCTTAATATTTTCAATTGCTTCATTAAAAACATCAATACCTTTTTTTTCGCCACTTTTTTTATCGATAGCTTCTAAAGCACCATACAAAATAGTTGTTGCAACACTTTTTTTACCATCATACATTAAAGAATTAATAAATTTTGTAATTACTTTGTTACCATAAATCGGATCAGGCAAGACTTCTCTTACCGGAGATTTTCTTCTTCTCATTTTTTTCCTTCAAATTTTAAATTTTACTCAAACAAAATCAAATCAAACGGATTTGTCTGTCTTTGAATTTACTTAGCAGCACCTGCTTTAGGACGCTTAGCACCATATTTAGAACGAGAAACTGTTCTTTTTGCAACACCAGCAGTATCCAATGCACCACGCACGATATGATACTTAACACCTGGTAAGTCTTTAACCCTTCCACCACGCACTAATACTATGCTGTGCTCTTGAAGGTTATGACCCTCACCACCTATATAACTAATGACTTCAAAGCCACTTGTAAGCCTTACTTTGGCAACTTTTCTTAACGCTGAGTTTGGTTTTTTAGGTGTTGTTGTATAAACCCTAGTACAAACTCCCCTTCTTTGCGGACAATTTTTAAGCGCTGGAGATTTAGATTTTTCTAAAACTTTTTTACGCTCTTTTCTAACCAATTGATTTATGGTAGGCACAATAATTCCTTTCTTTAAAATAAAATAAACTTTGATGATATCTAAAATTTGCTTAGATTTTCTTAAAATAAAGCTTTGCCTAACTTTTAATAATATTTTTATAAACTTAGCTTTAAAAATTTTATTGCAAGAATTTAATATAAAAATAAATTTATAAGTATAAAAAACTGGATAATAATCTTTTGATTTAGAAAATTTTTACATTTTTTACATTAATAAAATAATAAGATAAAAATAAAATTTGATTTAAATAAGTTTTTATAAGCTCTTCATTTTCTCTAAAAATATCCCAAAAATGCAAGTATGCTAACTTCCTAAGGCTATGAAGAAAATAAAATTTAAAAGCTTCATTTTAGAAAGTCCTGCCGGCATAGAGATATAAATATCGTATAAAAACTTGCAAATAAAGTTTAATATTTCTTTTTAAATTTAAATTTTAAAAAAATAATTTTTAAAATTTATTTTTTTAATCTTAACTTTTACATAGATAAAAACAACGATAAGACAAAATATTATAATAAAAATTAAAATTTGATTTAAATAAGTTTTTATAAGTTCTTCATTTTCTCCTATAAAATATCCCAAAAATGCAAGTATGCTAACCCAAATGGCACTTCCTAAGGCTGTAAAGAAAATAAAATTTAAAAGCTTCATTTTAGAAAGTCCTGCTGGCATAGAGATATATTGACGGATACCAGGTAAAAGCCTACAAATAAAAGTTGATATTTCTCCATATTTTAAAAAAAATTCTTCGAATTTAGCAAATTTTTTTTCATTGATACCAAAATATTTTCCAAATTTTAAAACGAATTTTTTACCCCATAAAAAACAAATATAATAATTTATCAAAGCACCCAAAACAGAGCCTAAAACTCCGCTAAAGATACAAAAAATGATATCAAACTCGCCTTTATGAGCTAAATAACCGGCTGGTATCATTACCACTTCGCTTGGAAAAGGTATAAAACAACTCTCCAAAGTCATTAAAATAATAATGCCTAAATACCCCAAAGAACTAGCACTATCAACTATAAACTGAATGATTTCTTGCATACTGACCTTAATTTGGAAGAAAAATTTTAGAAATTGTAGCTTAAAAAATTAAATGATTAAAAGCGGTATAAAACCGCTTTTAATTTTTGTTGTTTTATTTACCTGCAACTGAAACTTGATTTGGATTATCAGCAGCACGTGCGATCATACACTCTGAAAGAACAGCAGCATCCTTTGGATCTTTTACTTTTTTATCAATCCATCTTTCAACTTGTTTCATAGTTTTTGACTCAGGCTCTGGAGCTTCATATTTTTTCATCAAAGCATCGCAATCATTAGCGAAAGCAAAGATTGGAAGAGTTAGAAATAAGGCAAAAATTACTTTTTTCATCATTTAGCTCCTTAGAATTTTACATTATACATTAGCATAATATTGTCAGCTCTTGACTTCTCTTTTTTGGCTCCCATTAATGGAATTCCACGATTTCCCCATTTGTTTTGGATATTTGTGTAGCTAAGTCTTAAGAATTGATATCTATCGAGTTGATAAATCACATAAACATCGTGAGCTGTTCCTCTTGTCATTCTGATATTTAATGGATCGTTGATACTTGGACGACTCATAGTATACCAGTATCTGCTTCCCCAGAAAAACTCATAACCCACTTTTAAAGCTTGAGTGAAATCATAGCGTCCACCTACATGCACAGCATAACCATCTTCTTCGTTAAATTTTAAACCATTTGCTAATTGAGCATTGCTAGGCAACCAAGATGTATTAGCATTGCTTCCATTGTAGTACCCTAAAGAAGTAAACCAATTAAAATTTGTTCCAAAAGCTTTGTAGTTTTCAAAATGAATATTTGCTATAGTGGCATCACCAAGATTTTTAACACCAGCACCACCAATTGCAGTATTAAGAGCACCAGCGTCAATAGGAAGTGAAAAGTCGCTAATATAAGCTACATTAAGAAGTAATAAGTTATCCCCCATACCCTCTATAGGAAGTTGTCCTTCTACTGCAGCATAGTAAAGATTAGCATCAGCATCTTTTTGATCGCTCATCCAGTCTCTTACTTTACCTTCTTCATCCCATTGATAAGTTTTACCATAAGCAGCACGCATAGCTACTTTATAATCTTGTAAGCTTTCTGGCTTATAAGTTAAAACCGCAGCATCGCCTAGAGCATTGATAGCTAAAGCTGGATAAGTTGATTGTCTTAAAGCATTGTTTCTTAGGTTGCTTCCTGGACCATCTGTTCCTGGTTGGCGTCCTATAGTAGCGATTAAATTTGGAGTGATATAGTAATCTAGATAAGCTCTATCTACATAAAGTACAGCTCCACTTGTTCTAGTGTTTCTTCCTGCATCTAGATCATATGGTAAGCCACTCCAGCCCATTTGAGACCAGTTTTTAGCCATAGATAAACGTCCATAGAATTTAGTTCTATCGTTGATATCAGCATTCATATTTAAATGAAGCTCCATCATCCATTTGTTATTAACGCTATAATCTTTATATCCACTTGTTGCACCTTCTGTATAAGGGATATGATTGAAATTTGTATTTGATACAGCAGTTGAAAATTCAAGACCAAATTTTACTTTACTTAAAGCTGCTTGAAATTCATTTGCATCAGCTCTATCGCTTAAATCATCAAGCTCAGCTCTTACTTCTTCATTTTTTTTAGCCTGAGCTTCTTTTTCTTTTTTTAACTGCTCAATTTCTTTTTGAATTTGTGCAAGTTGTTTTTGAAGTTTTGTGATCTCATCATCAGCTTTTGCATAAAGCAAAGAAGATGAAAGAAGACAAGCACTTAAAATAACCGAAAACTTCGTTTTCATTTAATCTCCTTAAAATTGTTACATTTTTGTCAATGTTAAGTATAATTATAGCAAAAAAATTATAAAAAAAATTATTTGTTAATTTTTTTATGATAACGCTTTTTAAATTATAATTCTTAATATAGAATTAAAATATTAAAAATTAATATTAATCTTTAATTTTAAAATTTTTGTTATAATTTAGATTTCAAAAAAAAATAATTTTTTAAAGCAATAAAGATGCAAAAACCAAATATCCAAACCTTAACAAATTTTTTAATTGAGTATGTTGGCATAATGTTAAGCTCTGGAACATATACATCAAGAGTTGCAAAATGCGTTGAGAGAATAACACGTGTTTATGGATATGAAATACATATTAATTTCTTTTTTCACCATTTTACACTTAATATTGTAGATAGAAGTGATAAATCTTCACAAAGAACTTACGTGGTTCCAACTAAAAGTGAAAATATAAATTTTAAACTTATCTCCGATCTTAGTGCGCTTAGTTGGGCTATTTATGATAAAAGATATCCTTTAGATTATGCACAAGAAACTTTTAAAGAAATAATTTCACAAAAAAAGCATTCTTCTCTTAGTAGAATTTTGTTTATATCCATTGCTAATTCTGCTTTTTGCAGGCTTTTTGGTGGAGATTTTGGTGGCTGTTTATTTGTGCTTGTTGGAACTTTGATAGGACTTTTTTTTAGATATATTTTTACACGATTGAAAATAAATATAAAAATTCAATATATTTTTTGTTCTTTTATCACTTCTTGGATCGTATTTTTAGGTATAAATTTAGATCTTGTTAAAGAATCTAATATTGCTTTAGGATCTAGCATTTTATATCTTACTCCTGGTGTATTTTTTATAAATTCTATCATCGATATACTTAAAGATCACATTCTAATGGGACTTAGTCGTATTATAAGCGTGGTGATTTTGGTTTGTTGTATTAGTATAGGAATTTATATGACTTTAAGCATTTCAAATCTTGGAATTTTAAAATGATTAGTCTTACTTCGATAATTGGGGATATGTTTTTTGCTGCTATAGCTGGACTTGGTTTTGCGTATGCTTGCAACCCTCCTTTAAAAACCTTAATGCTCTCAGCATTGCTTGCTGCTATCGCACACGGATTTCGTTTTGTTTTGATTGAGTATTTGCATTTTCAAACTTTAGCTATAGCAACTTTTTTAGCTTCATTTTTTATAGGATGTTTAAGTATAGCATTGGCTAAAATGTTTAAAACACCTGCTGAAATTATAGTTTTTCCAGCCCTTATACCTATGATACCTGGAATTTATGCTTATAAGGCAATATTAAATCTGATTTCTTTTATAAGAAGCGAAAGTATGGAACTAAAAACTACGTATTTAATAAGTTTTTTTGACTATGCTTTTACAACTTTATCTGTTACCTTAGCTTTAGCTATAGGAGTAAGTGTAACTTTACTGATATTTTTTGAACAAAGCTTTATGATGACAAGACACGCAAAAATTCATAGAAGAAAATAATCATTCATCTTGATGATGGAATTTTAAAATCGCTTTGCAAAATTTACATTTAAATTGCGTAGTTCCAGTTTGAACTTTATGATAAATACTTAAAGGGACTTGGTGAATAAAATTTTTACATTTACAAGTGCAATAAACTTGGCATTCTTCAAAGGTTAAATTTTGAATATTATCATCGATAGCACACTCTTCAAAAGTTAAATCATCATCTAAAATTCTATTTTCTATAAAATCTAATCTACTTTTCCATTTTGCAATTTCCATATCTTCATAAATTATATGTTCTATAAATTTATGTTTAATGGCTTTATAAAATTTTTCCTTAAGATCATTTGTAGATTTAATATCTTTAATCATACTTATCATATTGCTTATGGTTTGTTGATGAATTTTGCAATGTTGTTCATAATGAGGATAGTTGATTTCTCTCATATATTGTTCTTCATCTTCGCAATGTTCTTTAATATAATAAAAAAGCTCAATAAGTAATTGTTTAAGTTCTTCTCTTTTAACATAACGATAAAAGGCGGATTCAACATTTTGTGCGAGTTCAAAAAGCTTTTTATGCTGAGAATCAATTATTTTATGACCAATACAATATTTTTTATCCCATCTTGGAATTAGCTTATACTCGTCATCATCTAATAATAATTCGCACATAATTTATCCTAAAATTTACACTTTTAATAAAAACTTTTATTCTTTATCTTGATCGGAAAATTTTAAAATCGCTTTACACTTTTTGCATTTAAATTGTGTTGCACCTGATTGAATTTTATAATGGATACTCAAAGGAACTTTATGAATAAAATCTTCACATTCGCAAGTATAATAAGCCAAACACTCTTCAAAAGTTAAATCATCATCTAAAATTCTATTTTCTATAAAATCTAATCTACTTTTCCATTTTGCAATTTCCATATCTTCATAAATTATATGTTCTATAAATTTATGTTTAATGGCTTTATAAAATTTTTCCTTAAGATCATTTGTAGATTTAATATCTTTAATCATACTTATCATATTGCTTATGGTTTGTTGATGAATTTTGCAATGTTGTTCATAATGAGGATAGTTGATTTCTCTCATATATTGTTCTTCATCTTCGCAATGTTCTTTAATATAATAAAAAAGCTCAATAAGTAATTGTTTAAGTTCTTCTCTTTTAACATAACGATAAAAGGCGGATTCAACATTTTGTGCGAGTTCAAAAAGCTTTTTATGCTGAGAATCAATTATTTTATGACCAATACAATATTTTTTATCCCATCTTGGAAGCACTTATTCTAAAACCTTCAATTAAATATTTAATTTTTATTTAGTTTTCTTTATTATATCTTAAAAATAGTATTTTATCAATTTGAAACAAATGATTTAAATTTTATGATTATAATTTTTTATTTTTTAAGGAGTGTTAATGCTATGTCCAGTTTGTAATGTCGATTTAATGATGAGTGATAGAAATGGAGTTGAAATTGATTATTGTCCAAAATGCCGTGGAGTATGGCTTGATCGAGGAGAACTTGATAAAATAATAGAAAGAAGCACTATAACTTCTTATAACCAATCTTACAACTCACATTCTCAACATGATCACCACAACAACTATTATAAAAAGAAAAAAAGAGAAAGTTGGCTTGGGGAAATTTTCGACTTTTAAAAAACTAATCTGCAATTTTTTGCAGATTATTCCATTTTATCTTTGGCTTCGATTCCCATTAAAAAAAGACCTGTTTTAATACTTAAAGCAACTAAAGCAAAAAGTTTTAATAAAGAATCTTCATTTTTAGCACCAACAACGCGATTTTCATTATAAAATTTATGAAAATTTGATGCTAAATTCTTCAAATAATCAGGAAGTTTTTGCAAAGACCTTGACTCAAAAGCATCATTTAAAATAGATTCTAAATTTAAGCTTTCAAAAACCAAATTAATACCTTCTTGATTCAAAGAAGAAAAATCAGCATTTAAAACATCTTGTGGATTTTTTTTAGCTTTAATAAACACTTGGTGAATTCTTGCGTGAGCGTAATTGATATAAAAAACTGGATTTGAACTATCTTCTTTTTTAAGATCATTAATATCAAATTCTAAATGTGTATCACATTTTTTGCTAAGAAATATAAATCTTAAAGCATCTGTGCCTATCTCATCTAAAACTTCACTCATTAAAATAAAATTTCCAGCTCTTTTGCTCATTTTATAAGGTTCTTTATCCTTAAGCAAGGATACCATTTGAGTAAGAATGATTTCTAATTTATTAGAATCAAAACCTAAAAATTCCATAGCTGCTTTCATTCTTGGAATATAGCCATGATGATCTGCGCCCCATATATTGATACATTTATCATAAGGACGACTCATTTTATCTTTGTGATAAACAATATCTGCTGCAAGATAAGCACCTTTGCCATCTTCTTTTATGATGACACGATCTTTTTCATCTCCTTTTAAAGTAGATGCAAGCCAAATTTTACCTTCTTTTTCATAGATTCCTCCATTCTTTTTTAAAACTTGGAGTGTTTCATCTAAAGCATTATAATAAGAACTTTCGTTAGAATAATGATCTATGTTTACTTTAGCTTTTTGAAGATCTTTTTTGATTAAATCTAACATTTTATCTTTAGCCCACGAAGCTAATACGGGTATATTTTCTTCTTTAAAAAAATTTTTTTCAAAATGAGCAAAAGCTTCTTTAGCCAATTCAGCTATATATTCACCTTTATAATACTCATTAGGATATATAATTTTTTCTTTAAGACATTGCTCTTTTACACTTAAAAGAAGCGATAAACCTAAAAGATAAATTTGATTTCCAGCATCATTAACATAATACTCTGTATCCATTTTATAGCCTAAATGCCTAGCTAATCTTGTTAAAGTGTCTCCAAAAATAGCTCCTCTAGCATGACCTATATGTAAAGGTCCTGTTGGATTTGCGCTCACAAATTCAAGCAAGAAACTTTGATTTTTAATTTCTCCCTTGGTAAAATTTTGAGGATCTTTTAAAGCCTTAGTTGCTAAAATATTTAAAAATTCTTTAGAAATTTTAAAATTTAAATATCCATTAAGTGCTTCAACTTTTTCAAAACAAGGATGATTTTCAAATTTAAGCGCTAATTCCGTAGCAATAAGCATAGGATTTTTTTTGAGAGTTTTAGCCAAAGAAAAAGCTAAAGGAGTAGCAAAATGAGCTAAATTCTTATCTTTGGGATTTTCAAGTATAAAATCATACTCTAAAATTTTAGAAATTTCTTCAAAAACAATATTTTTCAAAATAAACCTTAAGCTTTTAATTCATCTTTATTTTGTTTTTCTGATTGCAAAGTATCATTTGATTTTTCTTCAATCTTTTGAGTATTTTTTACTACTGTATCATCATCTGAATTCATCTCATCTTTAAAAGTTTTAATACCTTTTCCTAAACCTTTTGCAAGTTCTGGAATTTTTTTTGCTCCAAAAAGCAATACAACAATTAGTAAAATAATCAACCATTGGGTTCCGCTTGGCATATGCATAATTAATCTCCTTTGTTCCAATTAATTTGAAATTGATTTAAATTTTGATTTTGAACTTTAATTTTTTGAGCTTTTAGAATAGTCCTTAGCTTTTCATAACTATCTTCTAAATCATCATTAACAATTAAATAATCATAATTTTCAATCCATTTCATTTCTTCGCTTGCATTTTCTAATCTTTTTTGCAATACGTTTATTGTATCAGTATTTCGCTTAATAAGTCTTTGTTTTAACTCTTCTTTATTTTTTGTTGTTATAAAAACAGAAACAAGCTTATTAGCTAATTTTTTCTTAACGATACTAAAACCTTGAACATCTATATCAAAAATCACAATTTTGCCATTTTCTAATGCATCAATTGTATTTTTTAAAGAAGTTCCATAGTAGTTTTCATGAACTTTTGCCCATTCTAAAAAATATCCTTCTTTTATACCTTGTTCAAACTCATCTTTAGAAATAAAATAATAATGCTTTGAGTGAATTTCTCCTTCTCTTGGTTTTCTTGTTGTAGAAGAAATGGAAAAATAAAGCTCATCATTAAATTCTTTAAAAAGTTTATTTAAAAGAGTAGATTTACCTGCTCCACTTGGACCTGATATAACTAAAATAAAACCTTTCAACCTTTTGTATCCTCAAAACTTATTTTAATGTTTATATTCATATTCATACCTTTTAATGCTGCTTTTAAGGTATCATCTTTAATGCTTGAAGAGATTGTTTGAGCTATACTTTGACTTAATTCATTGACCATTTTTTCTCTATTGCTATCTTGATTATCTGTTTTGTCAGAAATTTGAGAATCTTGTATAACCTTTTCTCCTAAAGCTTGTTGAATTTCACTTTCTTTTAATTCTTCAAAATCATCATATTGTATCTTTGGAACAACAAGTTCTTCATTGTCAAACGCTGGTAAAATTTCATCTCCCAAAATTGATTCTTGTTTGAAATTATCTAATATTTTAGTACTATCATTTTCTTTTATATTGTCATCTAGTTCATCAAGCGCAGCGAGTTCTTCTTTGATTTGATCTTGGGCGCTTAAATCAGGATTAATAATATTTTCATCTAAATTCTCTTTTTCTTTTAATTCTTCTTCTACTATAGGTAAAAAATCTTCTGTGTTTTTTTCTTCGTCTTTATTTTGTCCTAAAAATTCAGCATCTTTAGGTAAATCATCAAAATCAATTTCTTTAATTTCTTCTTCTACTATAGGATATTCATCATCTTGATGTGATAATAATTCTTGTTGGTCTGTTTTTGTTTGAGATATATTTTGTTGCTTCTCATTTTCTTTAGTATCATCATTTATTTCATCATTATGAACTAGCTCTAAAACATCACTTAAATCTTTAGCTGTTATTTCTTCTTCACTTATTGCATCTATTGCTTTTTTATCTTGAATTTCATCTTGATTTTTTAAATCTGTATGATCGTTTGAATTATTTTCCTCATCTATTGTAGCTTCTTCTTGGATATTTAAATTTAAATCTTCATCATTTAAATTTTCATTTTGTTTTTCATCTTTGTTTTCAATGTCATCATTTGTTTCATCATCATGAACTAGCTCTAAAACATCACTTAAATCTTTAGCTGTTATTTCTTCTTCGTTTGTTGTATCCATTACTTTTTCATCTTGATTTTTTAAATCTATATGATCGTTTAAATTATTTTCCTCATCTATTGTAGCTTCTTCTTGGATATTTAAATTTAAATCTTCATTATTTAAATTTTCATTTTGTGCTTTGTTTTTACTTTCTTCAATATTATCATTTATTTCATCATCGTGGACTAATTCTAAATTATCGCTTTGATCTTTAACTATTGGCTCTTCTTTGCTTATTATATCTGTTGCTTTTTCATCTTGAATTCTTTGATTTATCTCATCTTCATCCAAGGTCAAATCATCAATACTTAATTCATTTTCTTCTACATTGTCATTATTTTGTTGTAATGGTTCTTCATTTTTATCTTCAAGAAAAACTTGAGTATCTAAAACTTGAGTGGTATCTAAACTATCGTTATTTAAAATATTTAAAAGATCTGTTGGCAAAAAAGGCTTTTGTAAAATTTTTATATTTTTAATATCAATTTTTTGATTACGCGATGTTAAAACTATAAGTTTAGAACATTTTTGTTTTAATATTTCAATATCTTCTTTTATATCACCATCTATAATTATAATATCATATACACCTAAATCATCTGTATAAATATTTGCTTCTTCAAAATCATAAGACATCTTTTTTGCACTAAGTCTTACAAGTTTTGATACAACAGGGTTTTCATTTAAAAGTAAAATTTTCATCACTTTATCCTTGAAAAATAATTTTTATTTTATGATAATTTCATTTATTATTACCTTATACAAAAAATAGAGTTTGCATATTTGAAAAAACTTGTATAATTAATTGTTTAAAATATTGCATCATTACAAGTAAAATTGCAATTAATACTATAAAACCTAAAGCTATCTTAATAGGATAACCAATAACTAAAAGATTAAATTGAGGCATAGTTTTCATTAAAAGTCCAAAAATAACATCAGAAAGTAAAGAGATCGCCAAAATAGGAAAAGACATAGTAAATCCTATAATAAAAATATTTAAAATACCTTGATTAAGATATGTTAATAAATTTTCACTCGGATAAAATCCTCCTAAAGTAATAGATCCTAAAGAATACTTTAAAAATAAAAGCATTAAATGATGGCCATCGAAAGCAAGAAAAAATAATAAAGCAATCAAATGTAAAATTTGAGAAGTTATAGGCATATTAGTTCCAGAAGAAGGATCAATAACACTTGCCATAGTAAAACCCATGGTAAAGGCTATTTGCTCTCCTGCCATCATTATAATGGCAAAAATAATTTGCAACATAAGTCCAGCTATCATTCCAAAGATCACTTCACTTAAAATTTGCAAAATAAAAAAAGAATCTAAATGTAAAGCTTCTAATTTTGCAAAAGGAAATAAAAACATAGTTAAAAATAAAACAATAGTAGTTTTTATGACTGTAGGGATAACATTATGAGAAAAAAAAGGAAAAAAAACTACAAGACCACTTAATCTTGCAAACAAAAGCATAAAAGTAACTACATTTTTATCGCCTAAATAATTAACAAATTCCATAAGAGTTTAAAGTATAAGTTTTATCACAAAATTTAGCCAATTGATTATCATGTGTTACAAAAAATAATGCAGCATTATTTTCCTTTACATAATCAATTAAAATTTCAATTACATTTTTAGCATTATCAAAATCTAAATTCCCTGTTGCCTCATCTGCAAATATGATTTTTGGTTTTTTACAAAGCACTCTTGCAATACTTACTCTTTGTTGTTGTCCTCCGCTTAATTTAGTAATTTTTTGATTTAAAAGTTTTGCAATTCCTAATTTTTCTAGTAAAACTCTATCAAGCTCATAGCCAGATAAAATACTTGCTAATTCTATATTTTCTAAAGTTGAAAAGCCTTTAAAAAGATAATGAGTTTGAAAAATAATGCCAAATTCATAACGCCTTATTTTTATCTTTTCTTTTTCGCTAATGTCATATAAATTTTGATTTTTATAAAAAACACTTCCATAATTTGGTTTTAATAAAGAAGATAAAATATGCAAAAGAGTAGATTTTCCACATCCACTACTTCCTTGTATGGCAATACAATCTTTTGGATAAATATTTAAATCTAAATCTTTAAAGAGCGGATAATCAAAACTATGGGTGATTTTCTCCGCTCTTAAAAGTTCCATATTAGCTCATTTGTGCGGCAACTTCTGCAGCAAAATCTTCAGTCTTTTTCTCTAAGCCTTCACCAACTTCAAAGCGAACAAATTTTACAATTTGAATTTTTCCACCAAATTCTTGTTCTTTTTGTGCGATTACTTGTTCAATTGTTTTTTTATCATCCATTACATAAAATTGTCCCATAAGGGTTAATTTACTATCAAGTTGAGAATTCTCAGCTATAAAACTATTAATTTTTCCAGGAATGATATTTGCCCAGATTTTTTCAGGTTTATTTTGTGCTTTAAGTTCTGCTTTAATATCCTCTTCAACTTGTTTTAAAATAGTTTCATTGAGTTGTTTTCTACTTGCAAATTTAGGAATTTTATGCTCTGGCTTATTTGGATCTTTTAAACGACGTCTTTCTTCATTTTCTTTTTCAAGTTCAGCTACCAAAGCTTTATATTCATTTTCAATAAATTCCATATCAAGCTCTTCATAGCTTAAATAGCTAGGTTTCATAGCAGCTATATGCATACAAAGTTGTTTTAAGAAATCTTTTGATTTTTGAGCTACTGCTTCATTTTCACAATTTGCTGCAATGATAACACCAACGCGACCATTGGTATGAATATAACCATTAACTATACCTTTTTGGTCATTTGCTTTAATGGTTTCAAATCTTCTTACAACTAAATTTTCTCCAATAGTAGCAATTTGAGTTCTTAAGTAATCTTCAAAAGAAACTCCGTTAATCTTACTATTTTTAAGTTCTTCGTTATTTTTTAAATCATTAATTTGTATATGTTCAGTTGTTTCTTTTGTTAGAATAATAAATTGATCATTTTTTGCAACAAAATCTGTTTCCGAATTAATCTCACTTAAAGTCGCAGTTTTAAAATCATCACTCACTTTAACACTGATTAAACCTTCAGCTGCCAAACGATCTGCTTTCTTAGCAGCTTTACCAAGTCCTTTTTCTCGTAAAATCTGAACAGCTTTATCAAAATCTCCATTACTTTCTTTTAAAGCGTTTTTACAATCCATCATTCCTGCGCCAGTGCTCTCACGCAGTTCTTTTACCATTTGTGCAGAAATTTCAGCCATTATTCTTGCTCCTTAAAATCTTCTTCACTCATTACTTCATCAATAATTTCTTTTTTTTCACTTTCAGAAATTTCATCTTTTTGTTCTGTTTGCTCTAATCCATCTTGCTCTCTTAAAGCTTTACCTTCATTGATTGCTTCAGCCATTTCTTGACAAAATAGTTGAACAGAACGAATGGCATCATCGTTTCCTGGGATAGGATAAGTAACTAAATCTGGATCACAATTTGTATCAAGAGGAGCTACAACAGGAATTCCAAGTCTATTAGCCTCTGTAACAGCAATTTTTTCTTTTACAGTATCAATAACAAAAATCATATCAGGTTGAGTTTTCATATAACGAATACCACCTAAATATGCAAGTAATTTTTCTTTTTTTCTTGTAAGCATTAAGGCTTCTTTTTTTGTTAAAAGTTTAATACTTCCATCTTCTTCCATTTTTTCTATAACTTCTAATTTTCTTATTGATTGACGAATAGTACCAAAATTTGTCATCATGCCGCCAAGCCAACGATGATTAACATAAGGCATTCCGCATTTTTCAGCATATTCTTTAATAGCTCCACCTGCTTGTTTTTTGGTTCCAACAAATAATATAGTTTTTCCCTCAGCAGCTGCATCGCGAACTATATTGTAGGTATATCTAAAATATCTTAAAGTTTTTTGCAAATCAATAACATAGATACCTTTTCTTTCACCAAAAATAAATTTTTTCATTTTTGGATTCCATCTTCTTGTTTGATGTCCAAAATGCACACCGCATTCCAACAAATCTCTCATACTAACCATAATTTCTCCTTAAAATTTAGCTTTTATTCCGCCGTATCCTTTTTATTTACAAAGCTAATAAGAATTGATACGTGTGAAATCAAAAATGGTAATTCTATCAAATTTTATTTTAGTTTTTACTTATAAATATATTCTTTAGTTAATGGAATTTCATTATTGATTTCTTTAGTGATTAAAAATTGAAACAAATCTACACTTCCAACTTTAAAAGCCGCAGAACAAGAACGTAAATATAAATTCCACATTCTAATAAATTCTTCATCATATTTTTTACGTACTTGATTAATAACTAAATTAAAATTATAAGCCCAAATATCCAAAGTCTTAGCATAATGTAATCTCAAGCTTTCTGCTAATAAAAGATGAAAATCCCATTCGCTCATTATACTTATAACCTCTCTTAAAGATGGTAAATATCCTCCTGGAAAAATATACTTATCTATCCAAGCATTAGTTTTACCCTCAAACATTGACAAAATAGAATGAAGCAAAAACAAACCTCCTGGTTTTAATACTTGTTTTACTTTTGTAAAATAAAGATCTAAATTTTTTTTACCAACATGTTCAAACATACCAACAGAAACAACTTTATCAAAATAATTATTATATTCTAAATCTTGATAGTTTTGAAGTCTAATCTCTATTTGATTTTCAAGTCCTAATTCTTTAACTCTTTCTTTAGCTTTTTGATATTGCTCTTTAGAAATTGTAATACCTATAACTTCAACATCATATTTTTGTGCTGCAATAATAGAAAGCCATCCCCATCCACAACCTATATCCAAAAGCTTTTCTTTAGGTTTTAAATTAAGCTTTTTTAAGGTATGTTCAATTTTATTAAGCTGTGCTTCATAAAGAGTTTCTTTGGTATTTTTAAAATAAGCACACGAATAACTCATTGTTTCATCAAGCCAAAGTTTATAAAAATCATTTCCTAAATCATAGTGACTTTTAATATTTTCACTTTCTTTTTTTTGAGTTATTTTGCTAGAGATATTTTTATTTTTTAAATATTTTTTATTAGAAAAATAATACAAAACTTTAGCAATCTCATCATAATCACCCTCAATATCCAACTTTCCTTGCATATAATATTGAGCAAAAACTAAACTTATATCTTTAAATAAAACAAAAAAAGGAATTTTTTCTTTTAAAATCAAAGAAAATTTAGGTTGATTATCACCTAAAATTAATTCTTCTTTATCCCAAAAAACAACTTTAAAGTCTCCGTAATTCCACCTCGAAAGGATCAGTTTGATTATTTTTTTCTCTAGCATAAATATACTCCAATAATAAAAAATTAATAAGAGTATAGAATTTAAAAATTAATAAAATTAAAGTATGAGGAAGATAAAATTATTTTTATCACTTTTTTAAAAAAAGTGATAAAAATTTTTAATGAAGTTTAGACCAAATAGTTCGTTTCCACCCTATAGCTAAAATACTTAAAATTACAAAGAAAATCATTATATAAATTCCTAAGCTTTCTCTTTGTTCTTTTTTACTATCTCCTACTTTTTCTAAATAAGAAATAACTTCAGCTTCTGATTTTTCATTTAATCCTACTCTTGGCATTGCAGTTCCTGGAAGAAGTTTTTGAGTATTATTTATAAAATTATGAAGATATTGTTCTCCTCTTGAACGTATCATCATAGATAAATCAGGTGGAATAGAACCAAGATAATTTTTTAAATCATTATGATTTGATGGAGTGAAAAAATTATCATATTTAACATCATGACAACGCCCACAAGCTTCTACAAAAGTTAATCTATCTTGTGCAAAAGCTATATCTTTATTGATTAAAGCTATTTTTTGTTTTTCATCTGTTAAATTCGCATATTTTGCCTCAACTTCTTTTTTGATATTGGCATCTTCTTGTGTTTTAAATTTATTTCCTATTTCTTTAAGATAAGCAATAACATTGGCTATATTTGCATTAACTACTTCTTGACTTTCTCCTGATGTTTCTACATTATAAGCACTCATAATAAAACCGTCTTTAAATTTATGTTCCACTTTTAAAGCAAGTGCTGGTTGCATAATCAAAGCAGCTAAAAATTTCTCATCATATAAATTTGCTGCAGAACTTAAATCAGGAGGAATAACCCCTAAAGAAGAATCTGTAATATTTGCTGGCATATTATCAGCTTTAAGTCCGTGACAAGCAAAACAATTTCCCTCAAAAAATTCTTTTCCTTTTTTAGCATCTGCTTTAGAAAAATCAATTTTATTTACTTCATTCCAAAGTTTTTCATTTTTTACTAAATCTTCTTTTGCAAGTTCAAGATCTTTTTTTGCACTTTGAATTCTTTTTTCATCATTTGACTTTTGTGCTTCATTTAATATAGATTCTTTTGATGCAATAACACTTTTTGCATAATCAATATCTTCAACTTCAAAATTGAAATTTGCAGGAGCTACATGAGGTTTCATAACAGAATGAGCATAAGGTTCAACACCCCAATAAACAAGTCCGGTAAATACTACTACAACTAAAAATATTTTTAGCTCTCTCATTATTTAGCTCCTTTTCTTTCTAAAATAGTGATTATAGGTAAAACTACAATAAGCATTAATAAAAAAATCACAGAAGCATAAAAACCAACCCAAGCATTAACACCTGTTGGAGGAAGCTTACCATAAATAGTTAAAATAATTAAATCAATTAATAAAATCCAAAACCATATAAAAAATAACGGTCTATCGTGAGCAGGTTTTACTACGTCACTTCTATCAAGCCAAGGTAATAAAAAGAAAATAATTTGCGCTATACCAAAAGCAGCTAAACCTATATCAAAAGCTTTAATTCCAGCAATATCAAAGAAAAATCCTCTTAAAACTTCATAAGACCACAAGAAATACCATTCAGGATAAATATGCGCTGGTGTTTTTAGTGCATCAGCAGGATCAAAATTAATAGGATCCATAGCAAAATCAAATTTAAAACAAACTAAGTAAAAAAAGAAAATCATAAATAAGCAAATATACATAAAATCTTTAGATAAAAATCCTGGCCAAAAAGGAATAACTTTAGATCCTCTTGTGTCTCCTGCCATATATTTTTCTGCTTCTAAATCAAAATCTAATTCTTCTGAAATTTCATTATTTACATGAGGAATTCTTAAAGTATAAAAATGCACAACAATAAGAGCAATAATAACTATAGGCAATAAACAAACATGCAACATAAAAAATCTTGTTAAAGTTGGATCTGAAACTGCATAGTCTCCTCTTATCCAGATCACAAGTTCAGGGCCTATAAAAGGAATACCGCCAAAAAGATTTGTAATAACTTGCGCAGCCCAATAGCTCATTTGTCCCCAAGGTAACATATATCCACTAAATGCTTCGGCTGAAAATACTATAAATAAAAGCATTCCGCTAACCCAAATCATTTCACGACCTTTTTTATAAGATCCGTAATAAATTCCTGTTAGCATATGAATATAAATGATTAAAAATACTACAGAAGCTGCAACACCGTGCATATGACGCCAAAGCCATCCATAATCCACTTCTTGCATGATAGTTTTATTTACGCTATCAAAAGCTAAAGCTGTATCTGGCTTATAATACATAACAAGCAATAAACCTGTTATAAAAAGCACCGCAAAAAGAGTAGTTAATATAACACCCATAGCCCATAAAAAGTTAATTTGTTTTGGTATCCAATATTTAACCATTAAAACATCTAATAATTTATAAATTGCAAGTCTTTGATCAAGCCAGTCCATTATGCCATTAGCTTTTCTAATATGTGCCATTTTAAGCCTCCGCCATTATTTTTTTATATTCTGAACCTTCTTCACCTAAAACAAGTTTAGTTCCATCTATTTTAAAAGGAGGAATTTCTAAAGGCTTAGGTGGTGGTCCAAATACATTTTTACCACTTACATCAAATTCTCCACCATGACAAGCACATTTAAATAACTGCTCACTTGGCGCATAAGCTGGTATACATCCTAGATGGGTACACAATCCTATAACAACAGTATATGCTGCATTATCGACCACAACATCACGTTTTTCATCTTTTGGCATACTTTCATCTTTTTTTAGAATAAAGATAGGTTTTTTACGCCATTCTATTGTTCTAAGTTCTCCTGCTTGCATTCCAGATAAATCAACTGTGGTAAAACCAGCAGCTTTTACACTTGGAAGTGGGTCCCAAGTTTTTTTCATTGCAACTAATGAAAAAACGCCGCCCACAGCAGCCACACTTCCAAATGCAAAACCCATAAAGCTTCGTCTACTTTCAGATGTAGCCATATTAAGTTCCTTTCATTTTTTAATATCCAAACTTAGCAGTCTATCGAAAATAAAATTAATTTTTTCTTTAAAATAAAGAAGATAAATAAAATAAAAGTAGATATTTAGAAATATCGAATAGTCAAACTATTCGATATTTTCTCTTAATTTAAAATCTTGCTCATGATACAAACCAGTTCCAACAGGAATCATACGACCTAAAATTACATTTTCTTTTAAATCTTCTAAATAATCGAATTTACCAGCAATACTTGCTTCTGTTAAAACCTTGGTCGTTTCTTGGAATGAAGCAGCGGAGATAACACTATCACTTCCAATAGCTGCTCGCGTAACTCCTAAAAGAACTGGTTCAGCTATGGCTGGTTCTCCACCCATTTTGATAATTCTTTCATTTTCTTGTCTAAATTTACGTCTTGAAACTAAATCTCCTTCAATAAATTTAGTATTACCACTATCAACAATTTTAACTTGTCTTAGCATTTGAGATACAATAACTTCTATATGCTTATCTGAAATTACAACACCTTGTCCGCGATAAACTTGTTGAATTTCAGAAATTAAATAATAATGCAAGGCTTTTTCACCTAAAATTTTAAGAACATCGTGACTAGAAATAACTCCATCAGTAAGCTTCTCACCTGCGTGAATAAATTCTCCATCTCTTACTTGAATATGTTTTGATTTATCAATCAAATATTCTACACTAGTTCCATCTTCAGCTTGTATAATAATTCTTTCCTTAGAACGCAGTGGTTTATCAAATCTCACCACTCCATCAATTTCTGCTATCACAGCACTATTTTTTGGTTTTCTAGCTTCAAAAAGTTCAGAAACCCTTGGGAGACCACCTGTAATATCTTTTGATTTTGCAGCTGCTTTTGGAGTTTTTGCTAAAATATCGGCTTGAGCTACTTTATCACCATCACTAACCAAAATAACTGTTTTTGGCTCAAGTTGGTAACGAACAGATTTATCCCCTTTACCTACTATAATTAAAGTTGGTCTTACTCCGCTTGGTAAATACTCATTAATCACTAAAGATCTTTTTCCTGTAGCTTCATCAATTTGTTCATCCGCACTATAACCTGCTTCAATATCTTCAAATGCAACAACTCCATCAATTTCTGCTATAGTAGTATGATTATAAGCATCCCATTCTGCAATAATATTTTTATCTTTTTTTGTCGAACTTACAATTATAGTATTTGGATCCTCTATAAAAGTACTATCATCAAATTCTATTTTTGACTCTCTTGGAATATAATATCTTTTTGCTTCTCTATCATTTTCATCTGCTATTACAACAAAGAAGCCTTTTTCTTTAACTATATCACCTTTTTTAATATTTTTAACTCTATCGAGTCCATCTCCTTTCAAAATATAAAATTTTAAAGTTCCCTTTTCTCTTGCTTTAATATTTTGGACAATAGGATCACCATCTTTTACTAAAATTTCACTTGCAAAAGGAATACGATTTGGGATATTCCATCCTTCTTTGATGACTTCTACTATACTTTCGTCTTCTTCAACTTCACTACCACTTTGATAAGGTAAATAAAATTTACCATCAATATTACCACTTACTCCAGCTAATTCATTTGGTTTTGCTAAATCATATTTTCTTAAAATAAATTTAGCCTCTTGTTTTTTATTTTTAATTGAAACAATAACATCTTCATGAATATTTTCTATATTGATAATTCCTTTAAATGGAGCTTTAATCTTAGGTTCAACAAGTAAAATTGCAGAATTTCTACGATTGGCTACAATACTTTTACCTTCTTTATTTTTATAGGTTTTAAGATTATAAAATCTAATAAAACCTTCTTTTTGTGCACTTACTTGTCTATCTTGCAAATCAGTACTTGCAGTTCCTCCACTATGGAAAGTTCTAAGTGTAAGTTGAGTTCCTGGCTCTCCAATAGATTGAGCCGAAATAATTCCTACAGCTTCACCAGGTCTAACAAGCTTTCCTTCTCCTAAATTTACACCATAACATTTAGCACAAATTCCTTTTTTAGCTTTGCAAGTGATAGGAGTTCTAATATTTACACTTTTAATACCACTTTCTCCTAAAGTTTTAGCTTTTTCCTCATCAATCAAGGTTCCTTCAGCAAAAAGAACTGAATTTGTAATAGGATCAATAACATCTTCAGCTAAAACTCTACCTAAAATTCTTTCTTCTAAAGTCTCTATAATTGAACTATCTGCAGTAATTTCATTGATTTCTATACCTTCATGAGTTCCACAATCTTCAATAGTAATTTTTACATTTTGTGCTACATCAATAAGTTTTCTTGTTAAATAACCAGCATTTGCTGTCTTAAGTGCAGTATCAGCAAGACCTTTTCTAGCTCCGTGTGTAGATATAAAATATTCAAGAACATTTAATCCTTCACGGAAGTTAGAAATAATTGGTGTTTCTATAATAGAACCATCTGGTTTAGTCATAAGTCCTCTCATAGCAGCAAGCTGAGAAATTTGAGCTGCACTACCTCTAGCTCCAGAATCTGCCATCATATAAATAGAATTGAAACCATCTTTATCTTTTTCTACTAAATCCATCATCTCTTTTGAAAGAATATTATTAGTACTTTTCCAAATATCTATAATTTTATTATATCTTTCACCCGAGGTAATAAGTCCAAGATTATAAGAATTTTGAATTTCTCTTACTTGTTTTTTAGCTTCATTGATTGCTTTTTCTTTATTTTTAGGAACAATAATATCCGCAATAGATATAGAAACTCCAGCTTTTGTAGCATATTCAAAACCAAGATTTTTTAATTTATCCAAGAAACTTGCAGTAATTTCTAAACCACCTTGTTTATAAACATAATCTACTAAAGCAGCAATATCTTTTTTCTTTAAAACTTTATTCCAACTATATTCTGGAACAAAATCAGGTAAAATTGATTTAATAATTAAACGCCCTGCCGTTGTTGTAATTTTGCGTCCATCTATAAGAGTTTGGATACTTGCGTGAATATCAAGACTTTTTGATTCTAAAGCCATCATCACTTCATCAATTCCTGTGCAAATTTTATGAGCACCTTTTGCCCCTGCTTTTTCTAAAGAAAGATAATAAATTCCTAAAACCATATCTTGAGAAGGAACAGTAACAGATTTACCACTTGCTGGCAAAAGAATATTCATTGATGAGAGCATAAGAACTTTACATTCTGCAATAGCTTCTTGAGATAAAGGAACATGAACAGCCATTTGATCCCCGTCAAAATCCGCATTAAATGCAGCACAAACTAAAGGATGTAGTTGTATTGCTTTACCTTCAACTAATACAGGATGAAAAGCTTGTATAGAAAGTTTATGTAGAGTTGGAGCACGATTAAGCATAACAGGATGCCCTTCAACAACTTCTTCTAAACACTCCCAAACTTCATTTGTTTTATTTTCTATCATTTTCTTAGCTTGTTTTACTGTTGTAGCATAGCCTTTTTCTTCTAATTTAGCTAAAAGATGTGGTTTAAAAAGTTCTAGAGCCATTTTTTTAGGCAAACCACATTGATCCATTCTTAATTTTGGACCTACAACAATAACACTACGACCAGAAAAATCAACCCTTTTTCCAAGTAAATTTTGTCTAAATCTTCCTTGTTTTCCTTTAATGATTTCACTTAAAGATTTTAAAGGACGTTTATTTGCACCTTTTACAGCATTAGCACGACGTCCATTATCAAAAAGTGCATCTACGGCTTCTTGAAGCATTCTTTTTTCATTTCTTATAATAATCTCTGGTGCATCAAGCTCCATAAGTTTTTTTAAGCGTGTATTTCTGTTAATAACCCTACGATACAAATCATTAACATCAGAAACAGCAAATTTTCCACCATCTAGAGCAACCAAAGGACGTAAATCTGGTGGTAAAACAGGTAGATTTGTAATCATCATCCATTCAGGACGATTTGGCACTGCATCCTCGCTATCTGTATTGGCATTTAGATTTGAATTTAAGAAATTTTCTACTACTTTTAAGCGTTTAATGATAGTCTTTTTCTTTGCTTCTGAATTTGTAGCATTCATTTCTTCTTTTAATTGATTTAAAAGTGAAACAAGATCTAAGTTTGCAAGTAAATCTCTAACAACTTCGCCACCCATTCTTGCTTTAAATCCACTATTTTCATAACGTTGCATTAAATTTTGATATTGCTCTTCATTTAAAACATCGCAAAATTCTACTTTTTTAGTATTTTCATTATCATAATATGCATCGCCAGGATTTTCAACAATATAAGCCTCATAATAAAGCACACGCTCAAGGTCTTTCATCTTAACACCGAGTAAAGTTCCTATACGACTTGGTAAAGAATTTACATACCAAATATGAGCTACTGGAGTTACAAGTTCAATATGCCCCATTCTTGAACGACGCACTTTAGAATTTGCCACCTCTACTCCACATTTTTCACATTTAACACCTTTAAAACGCATTTTCTTATACTTACCGCAAAGGCATTCATAATCACGTATAGGACCGAAGATTTTAGCACAAAAAAGTCCATCTCTTTCTGGTTTCAAGGTTCTATAATTAATTGTTTCAGGCTTTTTAACCTCTCCGTATGACCAAGATTTAATTTTTTCAGGACTAGCAAGTCTTAATTGAAAAGCTTCAAAATCTCTTGGTCTTGCTTCTTCCTTGATTTCTATAATTTTAAGCTTACTCATTATCTTCTTCCTTATCAAAAATTTCAACATCTAAAGCAAGAGATTTAAGTTCATTAGTTAAAACAAAAAATGTTTCAGGAATTCCTGTTGCTGGAACATTTTCTCCTTTAGTTAAAGCTTTATAAGCGCTAAATCTTCCTTCAACATCATCTGATTTTATTGTGAGCATTTCTCTTAAAGTATGCGCAGCTCCATAAGCTTCAAGTGCCCAAACTTCCATTTCACCAAATCTTTGACCTCCAAATAATGCTTTTCCTCCGACAGGTTGCTGGGTTACTAAACTATAAGGACCTGTACTTCTTGCATGAACTTTTTCATCAACTAAGTGATGGAGTTTTAACATATACATACATCCTATATGAACACGCTCTGCTATTTTTTCTCCAGTTCTTCCATCATAAAGCTCTGTTTTACCATCCATATCAACTTTAGCAATTTCAAAGAGTTTTTCAAATTCTTCTATATTAACTCCCTCAAAAACTGGAGTAGCAAATTTAACCCCTTTACTCCAATCTCTAGCATAATTTAAAATTTCTTCATCACTTAATTTTTTAATAAAATTTCTTTCATTTTCAAGTCTTGGAATAGAACAAATCTCAAGCATTTTTGCTCTTAATTCTTTAACAAAATCTTTTTGTTTTCTATCAAAAATTTCTTGAATTTGATCTCCTAATCTTAATCCAACTAACCCTAAATGGCTTTCTAAAATTTGACCTATATTCATACGACTTGGAACACCGAGTGGATTAAGAGCTATATCTACACTTTTACCATTTGGTAAATATGGCATATCTACCTCTGGAACTATGGTAGAAACTATACCCTTATTTCCATGGCGTCCTGCCATCTTATCACCAACCTTGAGTTTTCTTTTTGTAGCAATATAAACTTTAACAAGTTTTACAACTCCACTTGGCAAAATATCATCTTTTTCTAAAATTTCTAATTTCTCATCATGTTCACTCTTAAGTTTTTTCTTTTCATTTTGGAAGTGATTTTTCAAATCATCGTATTCTTTTTGTACTTCTTTAGAATAAGATTTAATCAAAGAAGCAAGAGTGAAGCGATTGATTTTTTCAAGTTCTTTAATATCTACTTTTTGACCCTTCTTATAAGTTTTATTGTTAATTTTTTGCTCACTATTTAAAGGGGAATTAGATAATAAAGCACACACTCTTAGCATCTCTTCTCTATCCATCATCAGAAGTCTATCATGATGCTCTTTTTCTAAAGTCATTTTTTCTTTATCATAAGATTTTATAGCTCTATCATCTTTATCATAACCTTTTTTAGTAAAAATCTTAACATCAACTACAACACCTTCTAAAGAAGCAGTTGCATATAAAGACTTATTTACAACATGACCTGCTTTTTCTCCAAAAATTGCTCTTAATAATCTTTCTTCCGGAGTAGGTTTTACTTCACCTTTTGGAGAAACTTTACCTACTAAAATCATGCCTGGTTTTATATGTGTTCCTATTTTGGCTATACCACTTTCATCCAAATGAGCAATATCTTCTTCTTTAACATTAGGTATATCTTTAGTAATCTCTTCAACACCATCTTTTAATTCTCTTGCTTCAATTTCTTTTTCATAGATATGCACACTTGTAAAAGTATCTTCACGTATAATTCTTTCGCTTACTACTATAGCATCCTCATAATTATAACCATTCCAAGGCATAAAAGCTATCAGTGCATTTTTTCCTATAGCAAGTTCTCCTTGATCCATACTTGGACCATCAGCTATAATTTGACCTTCTTTTACAATATCACCTTTTTTGACAATAGGGTGTTGAATATAATTTGTATTTTGATTTGTTCTTAAATTTTTTTCTAGGGTATAATGATCTATAAATGGACCTTTATCATCTTCACCTAAAATAAAAATACTTCTATTATCAACTTTTTCTACCACTCCTCCTCGTTTAGCTTTTACAGCTTCCCAAGCATCTCTAGCAATAATTTTTTCCATACCAGTTCCAACGATTGGGGCACTAGAAGTTAAAAGTGGCACAGCTTGACGTTGCATGTTAGAACCCATCAAAGCTCTATTAGCATCATCATGCTCTAAAAAAGGTATCAAAGAAGCAGCTACACCAACAATCATACCTGAACAAAGATCGATAAGTTGCACCTCTTCACGTCTTGCAAGTATAGTTTCACCATCCTGTCTTGCTTCTACAAATTCTTCTATTATATTACCATTTGAATCAATTTTTGTTGAAGCAGGTGCTATAAACATTCCTTCTTCTTGAGTAGCGGTTAAATATACAATTTCATCAGTTACTTTTCCATTAACAACTTTTTTATAAGGAGCTTCTACAAAACCCAATTGATTCACTTTAGCATAGGTTGAAAGTGTATTAATAAGACCTATATTTTGACCTTCTGGAGTTTCAACAGGACAAATTCTACCATAATGAGTAGCATGAACATCACGCACCTCAAATCCTGCTCTTTCTTTAACCAAACCACCTTCACCTAAAGCCGATAAACGACGTTTATGAGTAATCTCACTTAAAGGATTTGTTTGATCCATAAATTGAGAGAGCTGTCCCCCTGTAAAAAATTCTATAATAGTTGTAGTGATCATTTTAGGATTGATTAAATCATAAGGCATTATTTTATCTATGTCTGTATTTAAAGAAGTAAATTTATCTCTTATTGCCTTTTGCATTTTAGCTAAACCTAAATGTAATTCATTAGCTAAGAGTTCTCCAATAGAGCGAATTCTACGATTACCTAAATGATCTCTATCATCAATATGACCTTTTCCATTTTTAACTTTAATTAAATATTTTGCTGTTTTTATAATATCTTCATTGGTTAAAATAGTTAAATATTCTGGAACATCAAGTCCTAATTTATGATTCATTTTCATACGACCAACTTTTGTAAGATCATATCTTTCAGGATTGAAAAATAAATCATTAACAAAGGCTTTAGCTGCATCTTTAACTACAGGCTCTCCTGGACGCATTACTTTATAAATTCTAATTGCTGCTAAATCATTTTCATCATCGATATTTTCACTTTGTTTTAATAATTTTAAAGTTTCATTATCTTGTGCAAAAGAATTGATAATTGCAGCATCTACCCCATTGGCTAAGTCATTAGCAATGTCAAAGCTCTTTTGTTCTTTTATTTTTGCCAATTTTGCTTCATCAATCAAAGTTAAAGAATCAAATAAAATCTCTCCTGTTTCTTTATTGATAATAGGATTTGCTAAATAACGATTTAAAAGAACTTCGATAGGATATTCTATCCATTTTAAGCCATCTTTTAAAAGTTGTTCTGCTTTTTTTCTAGTCAATCTTTTTCCAGCTTGATGAACAATTTTACCTTTTTCGTCTTTAATATCATATTCTATTCTATCCATAAAATCATTTGGATTAAATTCTGTTAAAAATTTATCTTTTTTAACATGGATAGTTTGTATAGGATAAAATAATTTAATAATATCTTGCTTTTTATAACCCAAAGCTCTAAAAAGCATAGTTACTGGAATTTTTCTTCTTTTATTAATCCTTACATAAAGTACATCTTTTGCATCATATTCAAAATAAAGCCAAGAACCACGATCTGGAATTATTTGAGCTGTATAAACCAACTTATTTGCAACTGTAGAGCTTTCTTCTTCTTTAAAAATTACCCCAGGACTTCTATGTAATTGATTTACAACAACTCTTTCAACTCCATTAATAATAAAAGAAACTCTATCAGTCATAAGAGGAATTTCTCTTATAAAAATTTCTTGTTCTTTAATATCTTTTACACCAATTTTCTCACCTGTTTTTTCATCTTTTTCATGCAAGGTAAGACGGATTTTCATTTTTAAATTTACTGAATAAGTTAAACCTCTTTCCATACATTCTCTAATGGTATATTTAGGCTTACCTATTTCACTGCTAACATATTCTAAACTCAATCTATTTTGAGGATCATGTATTGGAAAAATAGATTTAAAAACTTTTTCTATACCACTTTCGTTATTATTAAGATTTAGAAAATAATCAAAGCTTTTTTTCTGTAATTGTAGAAGATTAGGAATTTCTATTTGTTTTGAAATATTTGAGAAATCTACTCTTAAACGATTTCCTAGTTTATTATTTGACATATTGCATACCTCATATGGTAAATTTAAAAAAGAAGACCTAAATATTAGGTAAAAAATAAAAATAAAGAAGACTTAATAAAAGTCTTCTTAAACATAAAACTATTTAAGTTCTACTTTAGCGCCAGCTTCTTCAAGTTGCTTTTTAGCCGCTTCAGCATCTGCTTTAGCTACACCTTCTTTTAAAGTAGAAGGAGTTTGCTCAACAGCATCTTTTGCTTCTTTAAGTCCAAGACCTGTTAAAGCACGAACAATCTTAATTACTTCAATTTTCTTAGCACCGCTATCAGTTAAAATAATATCAAATTCAGTTTTTTCTTCAGCACCTCCAGCAGCACCTCCAGCAGCACCTCCAGCAGCTGCAACCATTACAGGAGCAGCAGAAACACTAAATTTTTCTTCAAATTCTTTTACTAATTCTGATAATTCAAGAACACTCAAATTTGAAATATATTCTAATACATCTTCTTTTGTTATTGCCATTTTTTATCCTTTATTCTGATTCTTTTTTATTTTTTAAAGCATTTAAACCTATCGTAAAGTTGGTAATAGGCGCATTCCAAACCTGCAAAAGCATAGCAAGCAACTCATTACGTGAAGGCATTTTAGCTAAAGCTTTAACTTTAGATACTTCAACAACTTCACCATCCACAAAAGCGCTTTTAATTTTAAAGCATTCGTTATTTTCTTCAAATTTTGCAGCTACTTTTGAAACACTTAACTGATCTTCTCCCCAAAGATAAATATTTGTATCTTTGAGTGTTAAGCCTGTTTTACCGGAATTTGAAAGAGCAATATTAGCTAAAGTATTTTTGATTATTTGAACTTTAACATTATTTTCTCTTGCATTATTTCTAAGCTCTTCAAGTTTCTTAGTTTTTAAACCTTTATAGTCACAAACTATAATAGCTTCACTAGCTTTAAAACCTTCTTCAAGCTTAGCAATAATTTCAACTTTTTCGCTTCTAGTCACATCTTCTCCTTTCCGATTGAGATTTCAAGTAGAGTAGATAAAAATCTAATTAAGTATAAATACCTCGACTATCTTCAATCTAAAATAAATATTTCAAGAAAAAAAATTTCTTCAAATATTTATTTTTAAGTTACCTTTTATTTAAGGCAACTTATTTCATATCTAGCAATTCTTGAACTTCAAGCTTCAACGAAGGACTCATAGTTAAACTCAATGCAGCGCTTTTAATATATCTTCCTTTTGCAGCTGCTGGTTTATGCTTATTAATTGCTTTGACAAAAGTAGTAATATTATCAAATAATTTATCTTTAGAAAAGCTTACTTTTCCTAATCCTGCGTGAATATTTCCTTGTTTATCTACACGGAAATTTACTTGACCACTTTTTGCATTATTAACCGCTTGTGCTACATCCATTGTTACTGTTCCAGTTTTAGGATTTGGCATCAATCCTTTAGGACCCAAAATACGACCAACTTTACCTACTAAACCCATTAAATTTGGTGTTGCGATTAAAACATCGAAATTCATATTACCTTTTTGAATCTCTTCAATCAATTCATCACTGCCAACAATATCAGCTCCAGCATTTTTAGCTTCATCTGCTTTTGCATCTTTTGCAATAACTGCTACACGAACTTTTTTACCTGTTCCAGCCGGAAGAACAACTGAACCACGAACCATTTGATCTGCATGTCTTGGATCTACATTAAGTTTAAGAGCAATTTCAACTGTTTCATCAAATTTAGCTGAAGCTAAAGTTTTAATATTGTCAATTGCTTCATTTAAAACATAGTTCTTTTTTAAATCAACTTTTTGTGATAATTCTTTTAGTCTTTTAGTAATTTTAGCCATTTATTTTCTCCGCATTTTTAAAGTGCTTCCGCCTTTTGGCGGTAAATTTTAAATATTAATCAACTATTTCAACACCCATAGAACGTGCTGAACCTGCAATAATTTTTGCAGCTTGATCTTTATCTTTAGTATTTAAATCAGCAAGTTTTTTATCAACAATTTCTAAAACTTGAGCACGAGTAAGCTTACCTACTTTATTTTTAAGCGGATTATCCGCACCTTTTGAAATTCCCGCAGCCTTTTTAATAAGATCAGTAGCAGGAGGTTGCTTAGTTATAAAAGTAAAACTCTTATCAGCATAAACAGTAATAACAACAGGGATATTAAAACCTGCCATATCTTTTGTTCTTTCATTAAAAGCTTTACAAAATTCCATAATATTTACACCCTGTTGGCCTAAAGCTGGACCAACTGGAGGTGAAGGATTTGCTTTTGTAGCAGCAATTTGTAATTTTATTTCGCCTACAACTTTTTTTGCCATAACCAATATCTCCTTAAAATTAAATACCTAAAGTATTATATTATCTTTTCAACTTGAGAATATAAAATTTCCACTGGTGTTGAACGTCCAAAAATAGAAACATTAAGTTTCAATAACCCTCTAACCATATCATATTCTTCTACTATTCCAGTAAAATTAGCAAAAGGTCCTTCAATAATTCTAACATTTTCGCCTTCATCAAAAGCAATTTTAGGTTTAGGGGCTGCTTTATGATGTACTTTTTCCAAAATTAAATCAATGTCTTTTTCATTTAAAGGAGTTGGTTTTTTAGATTCTCCAATAAAACGACCTACTTTTGGAAGTGATTGAATACGATGCCAAAGCTCTGTATTTAAATCCAAACAAGCAAAAACATATCCTGAATAAAGACTTCTTTCGCTAATTTTTTCTTTTCCATTTTTAAATTCTATAACATCTTCAGTTGGAACAACAATTTCTTTAAGTTGCTCTTCAATTCCATTATCTTTTACTAAATTTTCAATAGCTCTTTTAACTGCCATTTCACTACCAGCATAAGTTTGAATAGCATACCATTTATGATTATTCATTAGTTTCCTTTATTTAATAATTAAAGAAATAACTGATGACATTATCCAATCTACTAATGCCAAAAATAAAGAAACTACTGTTACAACCACAAATACAGTGATATAAGCATTTCTTACTTGTTCTTTTAAAGGAAAAATTACTTTCCTTAATTCTGTCTTCGATAATTTAAAATAAGTGATTAATTTTTCCATTTATATCAACCTTCAATATGGCAGGGCAAGAGGGATTCGAACCCCCAACCATCGGATTTGGAATCCGGCGCTCTACCATTGGAGCTATTGCCCTATAAAAATTAAAAAGATTAACTTTTTAATTTAACTTCTTTATGTAAAGTATGTTTTTTTAGTCTTGGGCAATACTTTTTTAATTCTAATTTTTCAGTGGTATTTTTACTATTTTTATAAGTGCTATAATTTATATCACCACATTCTTCACATTTTAAACCTATTTTAACTCTCATTTTAATTCCTTATAAAAGTCAAGATTTTAAAAACCTTGACTTTAAAAATTTATATATTATTTAAGTATTTTTGTAACAACACCAGAACCAACTGTTTTTCCACCTTCACGGATAGCAAAACGAGTTCCTTCTTCTAATGCAACTGGTGCGATTAAGCTTACAGAAATTCTTACATTTTCACCTGGCATAACCATTTCAACACCTTCAGCTAACTTAATAGATCCAGTTACATCTGTTGTTCTTACGTAAAATTGTGGTCTATAATTATTAAAGAATGGAGTATGTCTACCACCTTCATCTTTATTTAAAATATAAACTTCAGCTTCAAAATCTGTATGAGGTGTTATTGATTTAGGTTTAGCAAGTACCATTCCGCGGATAACATCTTCTTTTTTTGTTCCTCTTAGAAGAACTCCAACGTTATCACCTGCTTCACCTTGATCCATCTCTTTTCTAAACATTTCTACACCAGTAACTGTTGTAGTTTGAGTATCTCTAATACCAACAATTTCAACAGTATCTCCAACTTTAACAATACCTTTTTCAATTCTACCTGTAACAACTGTTCCACGACCAGAAATTGAGAAAACGTCTTCAATTGGCATTAAGAAATCTTTTTCTGTATCACGAGTTGGTGTTGGTATATAACTATCAACTGCAGCCATAAGATCAAGTATTTTTGCCGACCATTCACCATCTTGACCAGCTTTAGCTTCTTCCAAAGCTTTAAGTGCTGAACCAGAAATAATAGGAGTATCATCTCCAGGAAAATCATAAGAACTTAATAATTCTCTAATTTCCATTTCAACTAACTCTAAAAGCTCAGCATCATCTACCATATCTGCTTTATTCATAAAAACAACAATATAAGGAACTCCAACTTGACGTGAAAGTAATATATGCTCTCTAGTTTGTGGCATTGGACCATCAGCAGCAGAAACAACAAGAATAGCCCCATCCATTTGTGCTGCACCCGTAATCATATTTTTAACATAGTCAGCGTGGCCAGGACAATCAACATGCGCATAGTGACGATTATCTGTTTCGTATTCAATGTGAGAAGTAGCAATTGTAATACCACGTTCTTTTTCTTCTGGAGCATTATCGATATTATCATAATCTTTAAGCTCTGCCAAACCTTTTCTTGATAAAACAGCAGAAATAGCAGCTGTTAAAGTTGTTTTACCATGATCAACGTGACCAATTGTTCCTATATTCACATGTGGCTTATTTCGTGAAAATTTTTCTTTAGCCATTTTTTTCCTCCATAATTAAAGTATAATTAAGCAAAGCAAGTCTATATTGTATAATTTTTTCAAATCAATGGAGCTCATAGCGGGAATTGAACCCGCGACCTCTCCCTTACCAAGGGAGTGCTCTACCTCTGAGCCATACGAGCGCTCAGAAAAATTATGTTTATAGACAACAAAAATCCAGGAGATATACTGTAAGTTTCAAAATAAATACAGCTCCCAGTTTATAATCTTGGAGCGGGAAACGGGACTCGAACCCGCGACCCTCAGCTTGGAAGGCTGATGCTCTAGCCAACTGAGCTACTCCCGCAAGCAATAATGGTGGTGAGTCGTGGATTCGAACCACGGAAGGCGAAAGCCAGCAGATTTACAGTCTGCCCTCGTTGGCCACTTGAGTAACTCACCAAAACGCTTTTTCTGGTCAAACACTGTTAAATGGAGCTGGTTAAGGGACTTGAACCCCCGACCTGCTGCTTACAAGGCAGCTGCTCTACCAACTGAGCTAAACCAGCAAAAATTAGGTTGTTATTTTATCTTAAAAAAAAAGTTTTGTCAAGATAAAATTAAATAATATTTATATTTTTAAACAAAAAATATAGAATAAATTTAAATTTATAATTTTTAAGCTTTATATAGATTTTTATACTATAATTCTTAAAAATTAATATTATATTAAATATATTTTAATGATATCCTATTAATTTTTAAGACTCAAAATATTTAGTATTTTTACCTTGTTATTAAGTATAAATTTTATTTATAACTACTATATATATTTAAATTAATATTGATATTAATTTAAATATATTTTAGGTTTATTTATAATAAATTTAAAATATAAGTTAATAAATAGTTAATAATGTTTATTATTAGCTATTTTTCTTAAATTTCTAAATTACAAGGTATTCTTATGAATAAATTCATATTAGGTATTGCTATATTAACTTTATTTTTAGGAAGCAATCCTTAAATGCAAAACAAAATACAAATGTTTTATTCAAGGACAAGCAACGCAAGATAATAATACAGCGCCAAGAATTTGAAGGTTATATCCATCAAGAAGATACCTTTTTAAATATTTAAAAGAGAATCATTCTATGTTTAAATACAAAAAAGAAAGTCGTATAGTTGGAAAATATACTATAAACGATAGAGAAGAAGAGTAAGTAGAATTTTCAATAGCCCAACATTCGCTGAGCAAAATTATCTTGCTAACACTTCTATAACTTATCATTTAGGAATGGAATCATTTAATAAATTTGTAGGATTTAAAAATGCGGAGAATGTCATCCTGCTCAATATAAAGCTTGAAAAAGATCACATCATGCAAAAACCATTCGTTTTTCAGATGAATTTAAAGAAATGAATAGTAGACTTAAAAAGCCTATATATAATTCTCCTTCCATAATTTTACTATTAGAAATCTATCCTGATGATGTTCAATAATTAGTACGTCAAGGACTAAAATATGGCTTTATTGATAAATGGTTGGTACGTGGAACTTATCACGTTAAGAATGGAATTAAGTAATATGACTGGAAAAATAGTAGCTGGAGGGAATCAATTCTCAAGATTATAGAGTGAGTTTTTAACTCCTAAAATAACCAAAAAATACCTAATTTTCATCAGGTTTTCCACTACTTTAGAAGAATTTGTAGAAAATGACTCAAAAGTATGAGGAATCAATTCTTATATAGCTAACTATGGAAAAAATATGCTTTTTCAACTGGGAAGTTCGTATTGCGAAACATATCACTCATTTAAATTTGATTTTAAAAGTAAAGAAGAATTTTATAAAGCATTAGGTAATCCACAAAAACTAAGAAAACACACAATCTCTAAAGAAATTTCTTGTGAAGAATGTCGCAAAACAGGCTTTAAATTAATATAAAAAAATTTCAAGAATATTATGGAGTAAATCTTCTACCATCTAATTTAAAAATAAAAACAGAGATTTTTACGAATCATTTTGATTTTTTTAAAAATTTAAGCTATATTTATCTTTGTTTTAGAGTTAGATTATTTATCAATCTTTTATGAAATTTTAAAAAATAAAAATATTTTTAACACACTTAAAAAAATATTGTATTTTTAACATTAATAGCTATTTTAATTCATATTTTGCATTAATCTTAAGATGGTATGTAGGAGAACACGCTCCTTAGAACATCTTATGAAAGTATGATTTATATAGTCTTAATTTGTGCAATTTACAGAATCCTTTTCTATAAAAAATCTTTTTTAACTCTTTGTATTGCAAATATTATGGCTAAAATTTCTTTATTTGCAGCTCGTCTTGGCTTTATGGATCCACAAATTACAAATTTAATTCCTGTTTTAAAATCTTATTGACTTAATATTCACGTTTCTATCATAACCACAAGCTATGGATTAGCTTTTTGTTTTCTTTTGGGAATTTTTAGTTTAATTTTACTTATCCTAAGAAAATTTAAAAAAATCAAATTGATCAAATTATTTTAATATTCATTGTATTAATGAAATGGCTATGATTATAGTACTTGCTTTACTTACCGTAGAAAATTTTAGGTAGAGTTTGGGTAAATGAAAGTTAGGAAAGGTATCTGGGCTAGGACCCAAAAGAAACGTGGGCTTTAATTTCCATTATAATTTATACTATAATTCTTCATTTAAGACTTTTGTCAAAATTTAATTCTCCTTTTATTTTTATAGCTGTAAGTGTTTTAGAATTTTATTCTATTTTAATGACTTATTTTGGAGTTAATTTTTATTTATCAGGTCTTCATTCTCATGTAAACGGAGATCCTATATTTATACCAAAATTTTTATATTTTTTTATATTTTTTACTTTTATCTTAATTTTTATAGCCTTTTTTAAAAGAAATTTAAAAAATCCAATTTAATATCCAAAATAGTTTGCAAGTATTAAATCTATTTTAATAATAAATAGATTTATCTTACTTTTAAAATGAAATAAATATAAAATAATTAATATAACTTTTTTTAAATTTTTATAAAATATTTTAAACTTAATAATATTCTTTTTATAACTTAATTAAAATGATATTTTTATACTTATAAGTTTTATACATTTTTAAATTAGTAATATTTAGATTTTAATAAAATTTAGAAAAACAAATTCTTAAAATTTTAACTTTATTCTCTTTTTGATTAATATAAAAATAAATTAAAATTTTAGCACAAGAGAGATATAAAATCACTCTTGCAAATGATGATTTGATATCAGTATTTTGTTAAATTATTTATTATAGCTAAATAAATTAAGAAATTTTTTAGCTCTTTCTGTGTTAGGATTTTTAAAAAATATTTCAGGAGAATTTTCTTCAACTATAGTGCCATTATCCATAAAAATGATTCTATCAGCTACCCCTTTAGCAAAAGCCATTTCATGAGTTACTATAATCATAGTCATACCCTCTTTTGCAAGATTAAGCATTACCTCTAAAACCTCACGTACTATCTCAGGATCTAAAGCTGCTGTAACCTCATCAAAAAGCATTAATTCAGGATTCATACACAAACTTCTAACTATAGCTATACGCTGTTTTTGGCCACCACTTAATTCTCTAGGATAAGAATCAATTTTATGAGATAAGCCAACTTTATCAAGCCATTTTTTTGCCTCTTCTAAAACTTCTTCTTTATCTCTTTTTTGAACTTTTATAGGTCCTAAAAGTATATTTTCTCTTACACTTAAGTGCTCAAAAAGCTCATAAGATTGAAAAACCATTCCAATCTTTTGACGAATTCTAGTCCAATCTTTAAAATCTTTTGTTATTTTTTCTCCATTGATATAAATACTTCCATCAGCGATTTCTTCAAGCCCATTAATACAACGTAAAAGAGTTGATTTTCCACATCCGCTAGGTCCTAAAATTACAAGAGTTTCTTTTTGTTGCAATTCCAAATTGATATTTTTTAAAGCATGATGATTGCCATAATATTTTTGTAAATTTTCTATTTTTAAGATACTCACATTAGCTCCATTTTTTTTCTAAAATTCGAGAATATAAAGAAAGAGGATAGCAAATTATAAAATATATAATAAAAATTAAACCATAAATAATAAAAGGGGCAAAATCATTTTTATTGTGAAATTCTATAATTTGTTGTCCAACTTTAACAAGTTCAACGCTTCCAATTAAATAAGCAAAAGTAGTGCTTTTTACCATACGTGTTAATAAATTCATACTAACAGGAGTTAATCTTCTAAAAGCTTGAGGTATGATAATATAAATAAAACTTTGTAAAGAATTTAACCCTAAAGAAGCAGCGCTTTCATACTGATGTTTAGGAATACTTTGCAAAGATGAACGCACTAAATCCATCATCTCAAAACTTCCCCAAATACTAAAAACAATAATAGCTGAAGTTTTACTATCTAAATCAATACCAAGCCATCTTGAAAGCCCAAAATAAACGATAAAAAGCCAAACAAGCAATGGCATTACACGTATAAATTCTAAACCAAAACGACAAAATGCATAAATATAAGGATTTTTAAGAACCATTAAAATTCCCAATATAAGACCACCAAATGAAGTTACAATAATACTTATAAAAGAAATTTCAAATGTAACAAAAAGTCCTTGTGCTAATCTTAAAAAAGTATCTTGATTTAAAAGATCAAGCATGTCTTAGCCTTTTTTCAATATAAGATAAAATTAAAGATAAAGGTAAAATAATACACAAATATCCCAAAAATAACATAAATAAAAGTTCATCTGTTTTATAGGTGAGAGAATTTAATCCTTTCATTAAATTTACCAAATCTGGTAAAGCTATAATACTCACAACAGATGTCTCTTTAATTAAAAAAATAATATTTGCACTAATACTTGGCATAGAAATGGCTAAAGCTTGTGGAAAAATAACAAATCTTAAATTCTGAAAAGAAGTAAGTCCTAAAGAAAGCCCTGCTTCAAATTGTTGTTTTTTTATAGCATCAAAACCAGATCTTAAACTCTCAGCCATATAAGCCCCGCCTAAAAAACTAAGTCCAGCTATAGCACAAGCAAAGGCTGGACGCAAGCTTTCATCAACACTAAAACATATTAAATTTAAAATAGGCATTTGCTCTAAATGTATATTTAACTTTGGTAAAGCATAATATAGAAAAAAAAGCTGTATCAGTAAAGGAGTATTTCTTGCAAATTCTATATAAATATTACAGATATATTCAAAAATACGTATTTTAAAATAAGATACTATAACGCAAAATACTCCGATGATTAAAGAAAAAACAATTCCAAAAAAACTTAATTTTATAGTAAGAAAAGCTGCTTTTGCAAAAGCTGGAGTATAATGCAATAAAAAATTAAAATCCATTCGAAGCTTCCTTAAAATAATACGCTAAAATTTTTTAAAAGTTTTTCTTTATCTAAAATAATAATTTTACCTTTATTAGTTGTTAATATATTATTGTTTTTAAATTCTTTTAAAACTCTAGATAAAGACTCTACTCTAACATTTAAATCAAGTGCGATTTGTTTTTGAGTGATTATATCTAATTTCTGCTCATTTTCCAAAATATAATAAGCTATTTTCTCTTTTAATTCTAAAGAATTTTGTAAAAGCTTTTTCTCTAGAATTTTAATTTTCTCAAATAATGAAGCAATGAGTAAAAAATTAAATTTTGTATTCTCTAAACATAAATTATAAAATTTTTCAAAATTAATTTCTAAAATCTCACCCTCTTCTTCAAATTCAGCATTAGCTGGATATTTTAATCTTTTAAAAGCAGGCATTTCAGCTATAAAACTTATAGGCAAAAAACGATGCAAAGTCATTTGTTTATCATTTATGCTTTTATAGATACGCACTTTTCCTTTTAAAAGTATAAAAAAATTTTTAGCTTGTTCTTCTTCATAAAATAAAATATTATTTTTTTTATATTTTTTAATATTTCCTATTTTATATAAAAAATTTAAATAATCTTCCATTTTTCCTCATTTTAACATAAGTTAATGTTTAAATCATTTTAATCTGATATATTAACTATAAAAAATTAATAAAGGAACAAAGATGATCTATGAAACAATTAATCAAGAATCTATTTTAAAACTTATGGATATTTTTTATGATAAAGTTAGAAAAAATGAAAAATTGGGACCTATTTTTAATAATGCCATAGGAGTAGATAATCAAAGTTGGCAAGAACATAAAAAGAAAATAGGAAATTTTTGGATGGGTATGCTTTTGGGAGAAGGAGATTATAAAGGACAACCGCTTAAAGCACATATTGAATTACCACCTTTTCCAAGAGAATTTTTTGAAGTTTGGTTAGAGCTTTTTAGTGAAAGTTTAAAAAATGTTTATACAGATGAAACGGCAAATATTATATTACAAAGAGCTAATATGATATCAAGTCATTTTCAAAATATGCTTTATCATTCCTAATAAATCTTTTAATACAAGAGGTTGTTTTTAAACCTCTTAATATAAAAAATTATACTTTTATCTTTTCTAAGTCTTTTTTTGCTTTTTTTAAAATACTCTCATCATTAAAATTAAAAAATTTAAAATCATTTCCATGTTGAGTAAAACCATCAAGCAAATCACCGCTTAAACGATTTTTAAGATCAAGTTCTGCAATCTCAAATCCATCTAGCGTTTTAGAAAATTCTAGTAATCTTTGAGGAATTTCTTTAAGCTTAGTGTATAAATAACAATAACTTTTAACACCATTTCTACCAACTCTACCACGTAATTGATGTAAAGTTGCAAGTCCTAATCTTTCAGCTCCAACTATAACAATAGTGCTAAGTCTTGGTAAAGAAATTCCCACCTCAACAACTGTAGTGCTAAGTAAAATATTGCCTTCATCTTTAAAAGATTGCAATATTTCATCTTTGTTCTTGTCCTTTCCGTGGGTAATAAAAACTTTCTCATAATGAGTTTTCCAATAATCGCTAGCTTGTTCTAAAGAAAGATAAGGGATTTTATCACTTGGATTTACCAAAGGATATATAATAATAATTTGATGATTTAATTCAATCTCTTCTTTAATTTTTTTTTCAAGCAAAGCAAAACCTTCACTTTTAATACATAAAGTTTTAATTTCTTTTTTAAAGGGCATTTGTTTTATAAAAGAAAAATTTAAAAGTTCTGATTGTATCATACTAAGAGTTCTAGGGATTGGTGTAGCCGAAAATTGTATAAAATGTGGGCTAAATTCTCCATTTGATAATTCATAAATTTTTTGTCTTTGATTAGAACCAAAACGATGTTGTTCGTCAATCATAATTAAAACTGCCTTAAATTCTTTTAAATATGTAAGAGCGTGTGTTCCTATAATTAAATGAGCTTTTTTAATATTTTCTTCTAAATTTTTATCTTTTTTGCCTCCTCTAACAAATAAAACATTTATAAACTGGGGTAAAAGTTTTAATGCTTCATCATAAAGTTGCCTTGCTAAAATACTAGTTGGTGCCATCAAAATAGCTTGTCTTGGATAAACCATTAAAGCAGCACCTAATAAAACTAAAGTTTTACCACAACCAACATCTCCCATAACTACACGTCTTTTAGCCTCTTTAGATTCTAAATCTTTTTTAATATCTTCTAAAGCTGTGAGTTGATCTTTAGTTAATTTAAAGGGTAAATTTTTTATCCACGAATCAATTTTAAAAATTTCAAATTCATAACTTTTATAAGTTTTTCTTTTATTTCTCAATCGTTTTAAAAAATTAAAAATCTCTATATATTTTAAATCTTTTTCAAAATTTGAAAAATTTTGATATAAAATATAGCATTTCTCATTATAGGAATGTAAATTAAGAAGTAGATGAATATATTTTTCTTCAAGCTTGCTTTCTTTTAAGCTTTCAAAACTAAGATAATTTTGTATTAAATTTTGAATTTTTTCATCTCTAATACCAGGAATTTGATACTTTGGTATAAATCCCCCTATTTTATTTATAATTTTAGGATTATTAAATTGCCAGTTTTGATTAAAAAAATTTAATTTTGCACTAAAAATTAAAAAAGCACCTGTTTTTAAAAGCTTTATATACCAAGTGCTGGGATTAAAAAAAACAAAATGAACATCTATTTTCCATCCCTCACACTCACAAATTCCATAAATTTGATTTCTTCTTAAACTTACACTCTTAATTCTAACTTTTTGAGTACAGATTTCACCTTGTTTTGGAAAAGGGGTAGAATTTAAATTTTCAATTTTTTTAGGCAATATTAAAGCCAAATCAATAATATTTTTAATCCTTAATTTTTTAAAAAGTTCAAAATCCTTAAGATTAATCTTCATTTTTTAAACTTGCAAAACTAAGTTGTAAAATTTCATTATGCTTT
>NZ_JAENKR010000039.1:0-12458 GCF_016598965.1 Campylobacter sp. TTU-622 | reverse complement strand
ATTTTTTGGTCATAAACTTATAAAAACGAAAATTTTTTTTCATGTAAAAGAAACGTATTTTCAAAATAATGCTATTAATTATTTTTTTTATAATGAAAATTTAATAGAAAAAGCTAAAAAAAATAATTATGAATTTGCAATACTTGCTCAAAAAAAAGATGATTTTTTTCTTTCTAATGCACTTGGGGCAAAATATATTATTTGTAAAGATGAAAAATTAGCTAAATTTGGAGCTAAAGTGGCTGAATTCTATCTTTTTGATTCTAAAATTTTGTTAATAGTTGATAATTTCAAAAATTTAGATAAAGTATTTAAACTCAAAATAGATGGTGTTATTTTAAATACTTTAATTAATTTTTATCTTCAAGGAAAATAATGACTTATTTGGAAATCGAAGGTGTTAATTGTTTATCAGGTAATATAGAAATTAGCGGAGCTAAAAATGCTGCTTTGCCTTTAATTGCTTCAAGTATTCTAGCAAAAAATGAAATTAAATTATCAAATATTCCTAACGTTGCTGATATTAAAACCTTATTTAATCTTCTTCAAAATTTAGGTGCTTATTGTGAATTTAAAAACAATACTGCCATTATTGATACAAGCACACTTAAAGAAACTGTAGCAAAATATGATATTGTAAGAAAAATGAGAGCTTCGATTCTTACTTTAGGACCTTTGCTTGCTAGGTTTGGAAATTGTGAAGTATCTTTACCTGGAGGATGTGCTATAGGACAAAGACCTATAGATCTACATCTTTTAGCGCTTGAAAAAATGGGTGCTAATATCCAAATAAAACAAGGTTATGTTGTAGCAAGCGGAAATCTTAAAGGCAATGAAATCATTTTTGATAAAATCACTGTTACAGGAAGTGAAAATATTATTATGGCAGCAGCACTTGCTAAAGGCAAAACAAAACTTATTAATGTTGCCAAAGAACCAGAAGTTATCCAACTTTGTGAAGTTTTAAAAGAAAGTGGATTAGAAATTAATGGCATAGGAACTGATGAAGTAGAAATTATAGGCACAGATGGAGAACTTTTAGAATTTAAAGATATACAAGTAATTCCAGATAGAATAGAAGCAGGAACTTATCTTTGCGCAGGAGCTATTGTTAATTCTCAAATTTCAATTTCTAAAAGCAATCCTTCACATTTGAGTGCTGTATTATCAAAACTTGATCAAATGGGTTTTAAAACCTTAATTGAAAAAGATACTATAACCCTACTTCCGGCAAAACAAATTTATCCTATTGAAATTTTAACAAGTGAATATCCTGGCTTTCCTACAGACATGCAAGCACAATTTATGACCTTAGCCTTAAAAGCTAATGGAACAAGTATTATTGATGAAAGATTATTTGAAAATCGATTTATGCATGTTAGCGAACTTTTAAGAATGGGTGCTGATATAAAGCTAAATGGTCATATTGCCACTGTTGTTGGGGGTAAAGAGCTTAATGCTGCTGATGTAATGGCAACTGATTTAAGAGCTTCTTCTGCATTAATATTAGCAGCACTTGCAGCAAAAGGAACAAGTAGAGTGCATAGAATTTATCATCTTGATAGAGGCTATGAAAATTTAGAAGAAAAATTTAAATCACTAGGTGTAAAAATCACAAGGCTAGAAGAATGAAAAATATATTTCAAACTTTAGAAATTTTAGAAAAAAATATCAAAAGTATAAATGAATTTGAAATAATATCATTAGAAAATGCCAAAGATCGTTTTTTATTTGAAGATATAAAATCAAAAAAAAATCTTCCTTCTTTTGATAATGCAGCACTTGACGGATATGCTTTTAGATTTGAAGATAGGTTTAATGCCTTAAGTGTAAAAGGAACAATCTTAGCGGGAGATAAAGAAGATAAAAAAATAGAACAAAATGAATGTTATAAAATAATGACAGGATCTAAAATTCCTAATAATGCCGATACTATTATTATGCTTGAAGATGCTTTTCTTGAAAATGACAAACTCATTATAAAAAAAGATATTAAACAATACAATGCTTATCGCTTTAAAGCAGAAGAACTTAAAGAAGGTGAAATTATTTTTAAAAAAGGGGAAAAATTAGACAGTGCAAAAATTACCCTACTTGCATCTCAAGGAATTTACAAAATCAAAGTCTTTAGAAAAATTAAAATAGGAATTTTTTCAAGCGGAAATGAGCTCAAAGAACCTTGGCAAGAATGTGATAAAGATGCTATTTATAATGCTAACGCTCTTAGTATTTTTTCACTTCTTTTATGTCCTAGCTGTGAAATTTCTTATCTTGGAATTATTAAAGATAATTTTTTAGATACAAAAGAAGCTTTAGAATTTAATAATTTTGATCTTTTATTAACAAGTGGCGGAGCAAGTGTTGGAGAAGCTGATTTTATGGAAGAAGCTTTAAAAAAACTAAATTTTATTCCTATTTTTCAAGGAATAAAAGCAAGACCTGCTAAACCTAGTAAACTTTATTGTAAAGATAAAAATTATATTTTAATACTTCCTGGAAATCCTATGGCAGCTTATTTATCTTGCTTTATCCTTGCTTTAAAAATCATACATCTTTTTTGTTGCAATACTCAAAGTTACTTAAGCATTGAAGCTAAAATGGGAAAAGATTTAAAACTTAAATCGGGTAGAAATAATTTGATATTAGGAAATTTAGAACAAGATTTTTTCTATCCTATAGAACAAAATTTTGGTTCAGGAATGATTATGCCACTTATAAAAAATAATTTTTTATTTATAAGCAATGAAGAACAAGAATATATTAAACAAAATGAAAAAATTAAAATAATACTACTTTAATTTTTTCATTTTTTAGGACGAAACACTTTAATAACTTCTTCATTTGCTTCTATATAAGATCCACCGATTAAATCTATACAATAAGGGATAGCTGGAAAAACAGGCTCTAAACATTCTAAAATTGCTTTTGGATTACCTGGTAAATTTAATATAAAAGTTTTATTTCTAATCCCTGCAGTTTGTCTTGAAAGTATAGCTGTTGGAACATATTTTAAACTTTGCATTCTCATAAGTTCTCCAAAACCAGGCATCATTTTATCACATACAGCTTCTGTAGCTTCAGGAGTTACATCTCTTAAAGCAGGTCCGGTTCCTCCACTTGTTACAATAAAATCACATTTTTTTTCATCACTTAAAAAAAGTAATTTTTTTATAATTAAGTCATAATCATCTGGAATTAATTCTCTATGATAAATAATTTCATTTTTTATATATGAATTTAAAACTTTCTCAATTTGTGAAGTTGCCTTATCTTCATAGACACCACTACTTGCACGATCACTTAATGTTAAAATTCCAATATTAATTTTTTGCATTTTTTCTCCTTATAACCAACCTTTTTTCTTAAAAAATACTACTGGTAAAATAATAGAAATAATCATAATAAACAAAACCATAGGATAAGCATAATCTAGCTCAAGTTCTGGCATTTTTTTAAAATTCATACCATAAATAGTTCCTATTAAAGTTGGAGGCATCATAGCAACTGTTGCAACTGTAAAAAGTTTAATGATTTTATTTTGTTCTATATTTATTTGACTTGCTAAGATAGTTTGAATATTATCTAAAATATTTAATTGAGATACACTAAATTCAACTAAAGAATTTAAATCTTTTAAAACTATAACTAAATTTTGTTTAATATCTTTATCTATTTTATCACTTTTTAAAAGCGAAGTCATAGTTCGTCTTTTATCAAACAAAGAATCTCTTACTTCCATATTTAATTCTTGTAAATTAGAAATATCTTTTAGCATTTTATCATAACTATATTCATCCTTTTTTTCTAGGACGCTGATTCTTAATTTTCTAGCTTCTTTATCAATCCACTCTAGTAAATCAGCATCTTTTTCAACCCTTACTTCAAAAATCTTATCAATAATATCAAAACCATCTTCAAAATTTTTAGGACTTGCTAATATTCTTGCTTGTATTTCTGCAAAAGTACTAAATTCACTATATCTTATAGTAAATAAAACACTGCTTCTAGTTATAAAAGTAACAATTTCTGTATTAAAATTAATATCTTTTCTTTTATTGTTATTTAGTTCTTTTATTAAAAAATGTGCATTTATTGTAATAGTAGCATTATCTTCCCAATACTTTGCACTAAGTTCGATTTCTTCTCTTTCTTCCTGACTTGGAAATTCGATATTAAACTTTGATGAAATGTATTGTATTTCATCAATACTTGGATAAACAAGATCAATCCATAAAATATTATCTGGTAATTCATCTTTATTAAATTCAAAATCAATTCTTTTAACTAAAGTATTTTGTTTAATATAAATATGCAACATTTTTTTTCCTAAAAAAAATATAAAATTAAAATAGCTCTTAAAAAATTAAAAAAATATTATTATTTATATCCTTATTTAATTTAAATTTACATAAATAACTTATTATTTTATTTTAAAATATTAAAGGAGTAATGAATGAAAAAAGCGATATTAAATTTTTGCTTAATTGCCCCATTAAGTCTTTTAGCTGCTACTAAAACTATTGAAGTTTATGAAAGTCCAACTTGTGGTTGTTGTGATCTTTGGGTTTCATATATGAAAAAAAAGGGTTATGAAGTTAATGTCCATAAAACAAACGACTTTCTAAAAATTAAAGAAAATTATAAAATCAATCCATACTATCAAAGTTGCCATACAGGTGTTATTGATGGCTATGCCATTGAAGGGCATGTTCCAGAAGATGCTATATCTTGGCTTTTAACTAATAAACCAAAAGATGTAATTGGAATTTCTGCGCCTGGCATGCCACAAGGAAGTCCGGGAATGGAACAAGGTTATGAAGAAGAATATCCTGTAATCTTAATGTATAAAGATGGATCATATAAAATTTTTGCATATTATAAGGGTGAAAAAAATGTAAAAAACGTAAACAATAAATAAGCTTAGCAAAAAAGCTAAGCTAAAGACTCACGAAAGATTTGTCGCAAGACCACCTAGTGAAGTTTCTTTATATTTATAATTCATATCTTTACCTGTTTCATACATAGTTTTAATCACTTCATCAAGAGTAACCATTGGAGTACTTTTTCTGGTCATAGCCATTCTTGCAGCTGAAATTGCTTTAATTGCTCCAAATGCATTTCTTTCTATACAAGGAATTTGAACAAGTCCAGCAACAGGATCACAAGTAAGCCCTAAATGATGCTCCATAGCAACTTCTGCGGCATTACAAGCTTTAAAAGCATTGGCCCCTAAAACAGTTGCCATAGCTCCAGCTGCCATAGAACTAGCACTACCTATTTCTGCTTGACAACCAGCTTCAGCACCACTAATACTTGCATTTTTCTTATAAAAAGATCCAATAAGCATTGCACTAAGTAAAAATTCCACAACCTTATCATCATTAAAACCAACAGTATGATGTTTAAGATAAAGCATAACAGCTGGAACAACAGCACAAGCTCCGTTAGTAGGAGCTGTTACAACTTTTGCCCCACTAGCATTTTCTTCTGCAATTGAAATAGCATATAAAGAAATAAAATCAATAATACCAATAGGATCAGTAGTTAATTTTACTCTCTCTTTTAAACCTTTAGCTCTTCTTCTTAAGTGAAGTTTTCCTGGTAGGTATTCTTCTGTTGGATGTGTACCATTATGATACGCCTCTTCCATTACCCTCCAAATTTCTAAACAATAATTTCTTATTTCTTCTTTAGTATGAAATTGTAATTCATAATTGTAAGAAAGTTCATATAAATTCCAATTATTTTTTTCACAAAGCTCTAGCGCTTCTTGAGCATTATTGATTTCTAAATCTAGTTTTTGTTTTTTAACTTCTGAACCGGAATTTCTTTGTTCTAATTGTTCCTTAGTTAAAACAAAACCACCGCCAATAGAATAATAAATTTCTTCATCTATAAGCTCATTTTTATCATTAAAAGCTTGTATTTGCATACCATTTTCATGTAAAGGTAAAAATTCCTTCGAAAAAATTAAGTCTTTATCATAAAAAAAATCAATCTCTTTTTTATTGCAAAGATTAATTTTATTATTTTTTAAAGCATTTTCATTGACTTGACTTTGAATTTGAGAGTTTATATTTTTCGCTTCTAGACCATTTAACCCCCAGATTACAGCTTTGTCAGTTAGATGCCCTCTGCCTGTTAGAGACAAAGAACCATAAAGAGTAATTTTAAGTTTCTGAATATTTTCTAGTTTTTGTTCAATTTTTTTACAAAATAAATTTCCTGCTAACATAGGTCCTAAAGTATGCGATGACGATGGACCTATGCCAATTTTAAAAATATTTAAATTACTCATTTTTGCCACCTTTTAAGATAAAAGTCCATGAATCGCAGCTGAAATTGCAATAAGTCCAATGATAACAATAAAAATATCTAAAGCTTTACTTCTAAATTTTTTCAATAAATCAAAACGATAAATACAATAAACAGGCATTAAGAAAAGTAATATCGCTAAAACAGGACCTCCTATAGACTCTATAATACCAATAGCACTAGGATTTTTATATGCTACAAACCAAGCAATAAGAAAAGTAAAAATACCTGTAATAGTATTAGCAATTTTTCCTTGAATTTTACCATCTGAAATTTTATATAAAACCCCATTCAAACCTTCTTGAGAGCCAAGATAATGACCCAAAAAGCTTTTACTCATTGCAACAAGTGCTATGATTGGAGCAATGTATGCTAAAAATACAGCTTCTGGAAAACGATTAGCTATATAAGTTAAAATATTAACATTTTGCATTTTAGCCTGAGTAAAATCTTCAGGAGTTAAACATAAGGCACAAGAAAATACAAAAAACATTACCACTACAACCATTAACATAACAGAACGTGAAATGATTTTAGAAGCTTTTATTTCGGCTTGATCGCCATATTCTTTTTTACAAAAACAAGCCAAAGAAGAAATAATAGGAGAATGATTAAAACTAAAAACCATTACTGGTACCACTAGCCATAATGTTACCCAAAAATTTGACTCTCCTAAAGAACTAAAACTAACATTTTGAAAAATAGCACCATTCCAATGAGGAATTAAAAATAGAGAAATTACAACAAGCATAAGAATAAAAGGAAAAACCAAAAGACTCATAGCTTTAGTTACAATTCCTTCGCCAAGTATTGAAACAAGCATTAAACCAGCTACAATAAAAAATGAAATTACCAATCTTAAACTATTAATATATTGTGCTTCCATTCCAATTTGATTGATTAAAAATTCAATTAAAGTAGTTGTTAAATTAGCACTATATACCAATAATATAGGTAAAATTGCAAAAAAGTATAAAAGGGTAATTAAGAAACCACCACCTTTTCCAAAATATGTTTCCGCAACAAATGTAATATCATCTCTAGGATTTGAACTTGACAACACAAAACGAGAAAGGTTTCTATGAGCAAGATAAGTCATAGGATATGCTAAAACAAGTATGACAAGCAAAGGGAATAACCCACCTAAACCAGCATTAATAGGTAAAAATAAAACTCCTGCACCAATAGCAGTTCCAAATAAAGAAAGAATCCATCTTAGATCATGTCCTGTTAATTTACAAGAATCCATATTAATTTCCTTTTTATTTAATATCATTTTATTCTATCAAACTATTAATAAATACAAAATGTTTTTCTAAGTAAATTTCTTAAAAAATGTAACTTTTTGAAACAAAAAATAGTAATTTTATATAATTTATTTAAAATTATTTAATAAATATTTATTAAATATTTAATGATAGAATTTCAGCTTTATTATTAATTATAGCAATACAATGTTCATAATGTGCCGTATTAAGCTCATCTATACTTCCAGCATCCCATTTACCATTAAAATGTTTTGGAGTTCCTTCTTTTTGGCAAATCATAGGTTCAATACAAAAAACCATTCCATTCTTCATTTTAGGTCCACTCTTAGCATTAGCACCATTTTCAAGATAATTTAAAATTTCTGGTTCACTATGCGGTTTTCTTCCAATTCCGTGTCCACAATAACCTTTTAATGGAACAAAACCTCTTTTTGCTATAAATTCTCCCAAAGCTGCAGAAAGTTCTTTAAAACGCATTCCTTGAGAAATTATATCAATAGCATAATACAAGGTGTCTTTGGCACAAGAAATTAATTCCTCATCTTTTTTGGAAATTTTACCTATGGGAATAGTTCTAGCAGCATCTCCATAATATCCATCAAGAAAAGTTCCAACATCAATACCTAAAATATCGCCTTCTTTAATGATTTTTTCATCAGGAATGCCATGTATGCAAACTTGATTCAATGAAGTGCAAATAGCACCAGGAAAACCATAAAGTCCTTTAAAAGATGGTTTAGCTCCATTTGAAAGTATGAAATCTTCAGCCATTATATCGATCTCTTTTAAACTCATGCCAGGTTTAATTTGCTGTTCTAAAAAATCTAAAGTTTTAGCCACTATTTGATTTGCTTTTCTTAATTTTTCTATTTCTGCTGGTTTTTTAATTTCTATCATTATTTATCCTTTTTAAAAATTAAGCCATTTTTTAGCAGCAATTTTTAAATAATCAACATTGCTAGAAGCATAAAATTCAATTTTAGACTCCTTAGATGGTCTTAAAGTGTAATATTTTTTTAAAAATTCCACCATAGAGTCGCCAGAATGTATTAATTTTATATCATCTCCAAAATATTTTTGCAAAGGTTTTGCAAGAAAAGGAAAGTGAGTGCAAGCCAAAATTAAAGCATCTGGATGTTGGATATCTTTAAAATAATAATCAAATATACTACTCAAAACCTTATTTTCAAAAATTCCCTCTTCTACTAAAGGTACAAAAAGTCCTGTTGCTAAAGCTTGAATTTGAGTAAATCCTTCTAATGCTAAACGCTTTTGATATTCTTTTGAATCAATTGTTGCTTTAGTCGCTATAACTAAAATTTTTTTATTTTTATCTATGATTTGTTTTTTGGTTTCGTTAATACCAGCTTCAATTACTCCAAAAATAGGAAAGGAAGAATTTTGACGCAAAGTATCTAAAGCATAAGCACTGGCTGTATTACAAGCAATAATTAAAAAATCAACCTTATGTTGTTTAAAAAAATCAAGAGCTTCAAGACAAAATTTAATAATAGTTTCTTTATCTTTTGTTCCATAAGGAACGCGTGCAGTGTCTCCATAATAAATCATTTTTTTAAATAATTTTGAATTATATAAAGATTTTAAGACGCTAAGTCCCCCTATACCGCTATCAAAAACTCCAATTTTCAAAACTAAAAAACCTTTAAATTATAACGTCTAGCTCCAATATAACGCTTTTTCCAATATGCATTATTTAAAGAAGCCTCTTTTGCTCCACCTTTGGTAGATAAATGAATAAATTTATTATTACTTAAATAAATTCCTACATGCATACCATTTGGACCTCTACCAGTTTTAAAAAAAACTAAATCTCCAGCTTTAAGATTTTTTTTTGAAATACTTTCTCCCGATTCAAGTTGTGTTTTTGTAGTTCTTGGAATACGAGTTTTAAATTCAAATAAAACGCTTTGAGTAAACCCTGAACAATCGGCACCTTTTTTTGTGGTTCCACCAAGTTTATAAGGAGTTTTTTTCCATTCTTTTGCTATTCTTTGAATTTTGGTTTCAACGATATTGTAATTTGCAAAACCTAAGTTATTATTTTGTTGATAAATACTACATCCAGAAGTAAGAAACAATACTCCTAAAAAGAAAATCAGATAAATTTTATTCATCTAAATTTCTTTTTTAGAATTTGCAAAAAATTTTAAATAAATAAAACCAAAAATTCCAGAACAAAAAGAAGCAATTAATACAGATAAATTATCAGCATAATGAAAAATATCACTTACTTCATAAGCTAAGCCATCTATAAATAAGCTCATAGTAAAACCGATACCTGTTAAAATACAAACTCCATAAAGTTGTTTTAAATTAGCTCCATAAGGTAAAGAAGCTAATTTAAATTTAATAGCCAAATAAGAAAATAAAAATACTCCAACTTGCTTTCCTAAAAAAAGTCCTAAAAATATACCTATGCTAACTCCTGAAAAAATAGATCCGATTGTAATATTTGATAAATTCACTCCCGCATTAGCAAATGCAAATAAAGGTAAAATAATAAAAATTAACCAAAATCTTAAACTTTCATCAATTTCCTTTAAAAATGGCTGTCCTTCTTTTGTATGCATTGGAATAAAAAAAGCTGTAATAATACCAGCTAAAGTAGCGTGAACTCCACTTTTTAAAACACTTAGCCAAAGAATAGCTGAACAAATAAAATAAAAAGATTTTCTTGTATTCCCAAGTAAATTTAAAATAAACATAACAAAAATAGCAATACCTGCCACAATAAAAGCAACAATAGAAAGTTCAGTTGTGTAAAAAATAGCTATAATTAAAATAGCTCCAACATCATCAAAAATAGCCAAAGATAGTAAAAATACTTTTAAAGATGCCGGAATTTTTTTACCGACCATCATTAAAATAGCTAACGCAAATGCAGTATCTGTAGCAGTTGGTATAGCCCAACCTTTAAGAGTATAAGGATCTGTTATATTAATTAAAACAAAAATAGCCGCAGGAACTATAATACCGCCCAAAGCTGCAAAAAAAGGCAAAACAATATTTTTAGGATTTCTAAATTCTCCCTGAATAAATTCTTTTTTTAACTCAAGTCCTATTGAAAAAAAGAATATAGATATCAAACCATCATTTATCCAAAGTAATAGTGGCTTATCTAAAGCAAAATTTCCTACACTAAAACCAACATTTACATTAAGAAATTCTCTATAATGTTCACTTAAAAAACTATTTTGGATACATAGAGCAAAAATAGTACAAACTATTAGCAAAACTCCACCAAAAACTTCACCAGATACTATTTTTTTTATTTTATCCAAAGTTTCATTCATTATTTACTTACCACTTTTAAATAAATATAACCAAATACAGCACTTAAAAAACTTGCTATTAATATAGCCAATCGATCGCTATGTTCAAAAATGTCACTATTTTTATAAGCTAAACCGTCTATAAATAAACTCATAGTAAAACCAATACCCGTTAAAATACAAATACCATAAAATTGTTTATAACTTACTTTATCAGGCATTGAAGCTAATTTAAATTTTATAGCCAAATAAGAAAATAAAAATACTCCAACTTGCTTTCCTAAAAAAAGTCCTAAAATAATACCAAGACTTACAGGAGAAAAGACAGAGGCTAAATGCATACTTTTCAAATCAACACCAGCATTAACAAAAGCAAATAAAGGTAAAATAAAATAAATCACCCAACAATTAAGGCTTTCATAAACTTTATGTAAATAAGGCTTATTATCTTTTGTATCCAAAGGGATAAATAAAGCTATAATAACCCCAGCTAAAGTAGCATGAACTCCGCTTTTTAACATCGCTACCCAAAGAATAACTCCAATTAAAACATAAAAAGGAAGATGCGTTATATGAAAATAATTCAAAAAAAGCAAAGCAATAATACATACCAAACAGATAATTAATGCAAATAAAGAAATTTGATCAGTATAAAATAAAGCAATGATAATTATCGCACCTAAATCATCAAAAATAGCTAATGAAAGCAAAAAAAGTTTTAAACTAGAAGGAATTTTATCACCTAAAAGCATTAGAATTCCTACAGCAAAAGCAATATCTGTAGCTGTTGGTATAGCCCAACCTTTCATTGCAAATTCATGCGAGTGATTGATTATTGAAAAAATTAAAGCTGGAAGTATCATTCCGCCTAATGCACCAAATATAGGTAAAGAAACAGACTTAATATTTTTAAGCTGACCTCTTAAGATTTCATATTTTAATTCAAGCCCAATACACAAGAAAAAAATAGCAATCAATCCATCATTAATCCATAATACTATAGGCTTTGAAAGCTCAAATTCATTAAAGCCTATAGTAAATTGTATGGCTAAAAATTTATCATACAAGTCTATAAAAGAAATATTTTTGCAAAATAAAGCAAAAAAAGTGAAAAATATCAATAAAATTCCAGGAAATGTTTCACTTAAAATAAATCTTTTAATAGCTTGCATTTTACTCCTTAAAATAATACTCAGGCATAAATATCAAGGTTAGAATTTAAAGCCGGTTGAGAACTATTTGTAGGAATAGAGCCTTGAGGATTTGCTGCCTCTAAACCATTAATAAGTTCAGCCATTAAAGCTTCATTGGAGTCCATTGTCTTTTTTAAAAGCGAAGTATTTATTGTCGCCATTAAAGAAGCATTACTTATATCTGAAATCATTTTTTCTCCTTTATTTGAGCTTATTTGATATATCGGAATTCTATCATATTTTTTAATTATTTTTTGGAAAATTATAACTATTTTTTTTATAAATTTTATTTTTTAATTCTATGCAATCAAAACCTTGTCGATCTAATGTTACAATTCGTAAAAAACCACCCTTATCAACTTTTGCTTCGCATAAAAAAACTTTAGAAT
>NZ_JAENKR010000038.1:0-12488 GCF_016598965.1 Campylobacter sp. TTU-622 | reverse complement strand
GTTCAAACAAGTATTAATTTAGCTATTTTAAAAATGAATGAACAAGAAATAAGAATTAGTCTTTTTGCAAGATCAAATTTATTAGAAGATTTAAAACAAGTTGAATTTGAAACTTTAACACTTTTTGAAGCCTTTAATTTTAAAGCCCGATCTTTTAATTTTTATCCACCATGGGAAGGAAAAGAAAATGAGCTTAGCGATAACTTATTAAAAATATTTAAAAAAGAAAATAAAAATATTAAAATTTCAGCAATACACGCAGGTTTAGAATGCGGGATTATCGAAAAAAAACAAAAAATTTTATGTTGTTCTATAGGACCAAATATATATAATCCACATTCTACAGACGAAAGATGTGAACTTGCTTCAGTTGAAAGAATATCAAAAATTGTTTTTGAACTTTTAAAAAATTATCAATAATTAAAATATATTTCTTGCATTTTTTGCAAGAAAATATTTTAATAAAAACACACAAACTAAGGCACTAGAACCTACAAAAATAAAATAAAATTTTAAATAAGTATTAAAAAATAAATCTACTATAAAAGGGGTTATAAAACTTAAAATAGCATAAGAAATATTATAAGCAAAAGAAAGACCACTAAATTTTAATTCATTTTTAAAAATTTGAGTCATAAACACAGGTGCAAAAGTTACAATCCCTTGAGAAAAACAAGCTAAAAAATAAAATAAAATAAAATAATCATTATATAAAGAAAATAATAAAGAAAATACAATAAACATTAAGCTAAATATAATACAAATTTTATAAGATCCAAAAAATTTAGCCAAAATTCCTTGTATCAATGAGCCTATCATTAAAATAAAAATTGCCCAATTTTGGATATAAAGAGCTTCCATGTTATTTAGAGATAAAACTTTATGAAAATATTTTGGCAATATCATTAAAGTTGCAATAGCACTTGTTAATACTACGCTCATTAAAAAACAAACAAGCATACTAGTTTTATGGGTTTTAAAAGCTTGTTTAAGAGGAAATTTTAAAATTTGATTATTCTTTTTTATTTTCTCAAAAATAGGAGTTTCATCAAGATGTTTTCTTAAAAAAAGTGCTAAAAATCCAAATATTGCACTTATAATAAAAGGAATTCTCCAAGCATAAGATTCTAAATCATTTTCACTAAAAGTATTTTTTAAAATAATAAATGTTAAACCACCCAACAATAAACCAAATGTCAAAGTCATAGAAATAAAACCTAAAGCTAAGGGTATTTGCCTACCTCTAACAAACTCACTTACAAACACCCAAGAACCACTCACTTCAGCACCTATTGCTAAACCTTGTAAAATTCTCATAAAAAACAAAATAATGGGTGCTATAATTCCTATGCTTTCATAATTAGGTAAAAAAGCAATAACAAAATTAGGCAGAATCATCAAAAGCATACTTATATAAAAGATTTTTTTACGCCCTACTTTATCACCAAAATGCCCCATAAAAATAGCACCCAAAGGGCGTATTAAATAAGCAATACCAAATAACAAATAAGAGCTGAATTTTAAAAAAGATTCATCTTGAGGAGGAAAAAAAATTTTAATAAAGATATCAAGAAAAAAAACAAATAAAATGAAATCATAAAATTCTAAAATGCCTCCTAAAGAGGCATAAACAATATTTTTTATTTTTTTATTTTTCATTAAAAATTAAATTTTTCCACCCTCTATAACAACATCTTCAGCGCTTATATCACTTGAGAAATGATCTTTAAGTGTTGCTTCATAGTCTTTGTGAAAAAACTGCTCATTAGAAAGCTTTATAATTAAATTATCAAGAAATTCTTTTAACTGTATATCACCTTTTTTAACAGCTGGAGCTATTGCATCATGATTGCCTAAGTCCTTAATCGCCATTTTAAAATCAGGATGATTTTTAACCCAAGCAAAAAGCAGAGTATTATCATGACTTAAGGCATCTCCCCTTTTATCAAGCAAAGCAGCAAAAGTTTCTGTATTTTGATCATATTTTAAAGTTCTAATATTAGGATAATTTTCTGTAAAATATGCATCAGCTGTTGTGCCTTTATTGAGCAATAAAGTTTTATCATTTAAATCTTCAATTTTAGATATAGTAGAATCTTTAGGCACGACTACTCCAAGAGAAACTTTCATATAAGGCAAGGCAAAATCAACTTGTTCTTCTCTTTGGGGTGTTTTAGTAAAATTTGCCAATATAATATCAACTTTATTAGATTTTAAAAACTCAACACGATTAGCTGCCTCAACAAGAACAAAATGAACTTTATTTTCATCACCAAAAAGCTCTTTGGCAATACGCTTAGCAAAATAAACATCATAACCTTGATTTTCACCTTTTTCATCTATATAACCAAAGGGAGGTTTATCTCCAAAAACCCCTATTCTTACAAAGCCATTCTTTTTAATTTGCTCCAAAGAATTTGTATTATTAGAATCAAAACAAGCTGATAAAATCAATGATGAAATTATCATTAAAAAATATAAAAATACTTTTTTCATAAATAAACCTTTCTTTTAATAAATGAAGCTTACTATATAAAAAAAGTGTAAACAAAAATAAATTTTATAATTTATTTTATCATTTAAAAGTAGTTCCACCATCTACAATAAAAGTATGACCACTTACCCAACTTGCTTTAGATGAACAAAGAAATAAACATGCACCAGCTAAATCTTCTGGCTGTCCCATACGATTTAAAGGGCTTAGATTAATTGTAGCTTGTTTTACTTCTTCATAATTTGTAAAAGCCCTTAAAGCATCTGTTTCTATTGGACCACCGCTTACTACATTTACGCGTATATTTTTTTCTCCTAATTCGGTAGCAGCATATCTTGCCATAGCTTCTACCGCAGCCTTTGCAGTGCCATGCCCTGCATAATTTTCTATATAAACTAAATTTCCAGTTGATGAGATAGAAATAATACTTCCTCCCCCTACTTTCTCCATTCTTTTAGCAGCTTCTTGAGAGCCAACAACAAAAGCATTGACAGTTGCTGTAAAGATATTATTGATTCCTCTTGGTTTAAGTTTCATAAATTTAGTATATCCACCAACTACTGCACGTCCAGAAATAATAGCATTGGAAATAAAAAAATCTACCCTATCAAAATCTTGATCAATTTTTTCAAAAAGTTCTTTATAAGTTTCTGGCTCTAAAATATTAAATTCATAAGCTCTAGCTTTGATATTGAAATTATCTTCTAAATCTTTTACTATATCTTTAGCTAATTCAGCATTAGAATTATAAGTAAAAGCTACATTTACGCCCATTTTTGCAAATTCATATACGATAGCTTTTCCTATACCTCTTGTTCCGCCACTAATTACTAAAGTTTTTCCTAAAAATTCATTATTCATCAAAATCCTTTAATGTTATAATTTTTTAATATATTTTCAATTTTTTTAAAATTTTCATTACTTGGAGAGCAAAGAGGTAAACGAAATTCTAAAGAATCTATAAGCCCCATAATAAACATTGCTGTTTTAATAGGGATAGGATTACTCTCACAAAATAACACTTTATTTATATTATAAAGTTTATCATTAATTTCCTTAGCTAAATTATAATTACCTTTTAAAGCTTCATGAGTTAACAAAGAAATTTGATCAGGTAATAAATTTGAACTTACAGAAATAACACCTTTACCTCCATTAGCAAGGATAGGATAATTAATAACATCATCACCGCTAATTAAAACAATATCTGGCTCATTAGCCAATAGATCAACGCATTTTTCAATATTTCCACTAGCCTCTTTTACGCCGAAAATATTATCACAATCTTTAAAAAGCTTTATTATAGTATCTGTTACAATTTCACAGCCTGTTCTACTTGGAACATTATATAATAACATAGGAATTTCTATACTATTTGCTATACTTTTATAATGTTCATAAAGTCCTTTTTGGGCTGGCTTGTTGTAATAAGGTGTAACACTTAAAATACCATCAGCTCCACATTTTTGTGCAAATTTAGCTAAATCTATAGCTTCATGAGTAGCATTGCTTCCTGCACCTGCTAAAACTTTAACAGAAGTATTTTGACATGTTGCAACAGCAAGCTCTATACAAGTTTTATGCTCATTATGGGTTAAAGTTGCACTTTCTCCTGTTGTTCCTACTGGAACTAAAACATCTATACCGTTATTAATTTGTCTTTTGATAAGTTTGATATAATTTTGTTCATCAATTTTACCATTTTTAAAAGGGGTAATTAAAGCAGTCATTGCTCCGATTAAATTCATCATTTTTTCCTTAAGATCATTGTGGTAGAATTATTATCATTAAAATATTTTTTAGCACACTTTATTAAATCATCTATAGTTAAATTTTCAATATCTGTTTCATAATTTAAAAGAGGTTTTAAATCTCCTCTTGCCAAATAAGAACCAAAAAGATTTGAGACTTCAGTTGCAGTGCTAAGCGAAAATATAAAATCACTTTTAGTGTTATTTTTTATTTTTTCTAAATCTTTTATTGAAATTTCCCCATTTTTTATATTATTAATAATTTTCCACAATTCCTTCTCAACTTGTTCAGCTTTGATATTTAAATTACAATTGCAAATAAAAATAAATAAATTTTCATCAATGGTATCATTAACAAAAGCGTAATAATCATTGATTAAATTTAATTTATCTACAAGAATTTCATTCATTAAAGAACTTTTCCCATTACCCAAAAGTTCAGCTAAAGCATTAAGAGCTGGAATATCTTTATGTTTAAAATTAGGAATTTTAAAACCGATGGCAAGAATTTGGGTTTGAGAATTTTTTTTAAGAACTATTCTTTTAGGACCATCTTGTTTTGGTTCTTTCATATAAATCTTTGGAATAATTTTTGTATTTTTTATATTTTCAAAATATTTTTTAGCCTGATTAAAAACTTCTTTGCTATCAATATCACCGCTTACAAGTAAAATAGCATTTTTAGGCTGATAATAAGTCTTGTGAAATTCTCTAATATCTTCTATTGTCCAATTTTCAATATCTCTTAAAAACCCAATAGGAGTCCAATGATAAGGATGATAAATAAAAGCATGATTAAAAAGTCTAAAATACAAATATCCTAAAGGATTATTATCTGTTCTCCATCTACGTTCTTCTAAAACAACTTTTCTCTCCGGTTGAAACTCTTCATCTTTTAAAGTTAAATTTTGCATTAATTCTGCAAAAAGCTCTAAAGCTTTATTTAAATTTTTTTTAGCACATTTAATATAATAATGCGTATAATCAAAACCTGTACTAGCATTATCTACACCACCAAATCCTTTGATAATTTCATCAAATTCTCCAGCTTTTAAATTTTTAGTACTTTTAAAATTTAAATGCTCAAGCATATGTGCGATACCGCTTTTACCTATAAATTCGTTTCTAGAGCCTACTTTATAAAAAATATCAACACTAATAACTTCGCTATTCTTATTTACAGGTAATGCATAGACTTCAAGTTTATTTTTTAGACTTATTTTTTTAAAATCAATCATTTAATATTTACTCCAACTGCTTCGCTAATATGCATAAAACCATCCTCTCTTAATAAAGTAAGCAATTCTTGATTGATATTCCTAACAAGAGATGGGCCTTTATAAATAAGTGCTGTAAAAACTTGAATCAAATGGGCGCCATTTTTAATACGCTCATAAGCTTCCCTGCCGCTATCAATTCCTCCACAAGAAATTAAAAGAGTATGAGAAAAAAGCTCTTTAGCTAATTCTTTAAAAAATTTACTACTCTTTTCTTGTATAAGCTTGCCACTAATTCCTCCAAAAGTTCTACCATTATCAAGTAAAGAATAATCAGTACTTGTATTTGCAATTATAAATCCATTAGCACCTTTTTCTATAGCTTTTTTACATAAATCAATAGCTAAAGGTATTTCTAAATCAGGAGCTATTTTAATTAAAATTGGTTTTTGGGTAATCTTTTTTGCTTCACTTAATAAATCATTTAAAAAACTATGATTTTGTAAAGATCTTAAATTTTTAGTATTAGGTGAAGAAATATTAATAATAAAATAATCACATAAATCTTTAAATTCTTTTAATAAAATAAAATAATCTTCTAATGCATTTTCACTATTTTTATTTTTTCCTATATTAGCACCCAAAGGCAAAATAAAAGGATAAATTTTAATTAAATTTGAATAAATCTCTTTAGAACCTTTATTATTAAAACCCATGGCATTTTGTATGCTTTCTTGCTTCACTAATCGAAATACCCTTGGTTTTTCATTACCTTCTTGTGCTTTAGGTGTAAAAGTTCCAAATTCTAAAAAACCAAATCCTAAAGCACTCAAAGGTCTTATCATGGTTGCATTTTTATCAAAACCTCCAGCCAAACCAACAGGGTTGCTAAATTGAAGACCTAATAAATTCTGACTTAAACTTTCATCTTGAATTATAAAGCGATTAGCTAAAAAACTAAGCGCACCCGGAAAAATGGTATTAAGACTCCTTAAAGAGCATTCAACCAAATTATGGGCACATTCTGGATCTAATTTAAAAATTAAAGGCTTTATGTGTTCATAAATCATTTTTTTCCTTAAAAATTTTAACTTAAATTCTAACTAAATTAAAATAAAGTTAAGCTTTTATTTTATGTTCTTTGTTTTTAAATTTTTGATAAAGAGTGCAATTTTGCATTAATTCTTGATCGGTTCCAATTGCTAAAACCTTTCCTTTATCTATCACGGCAATTTTATCAGCATTTTCTATAGTGCTAAGCCTATGAGCAATCATAATGATTAATCTATCTTTTTTTAAATTTTCTATAGTTTGAACAATAATTTTTTCACTTTCATTATCTAAAGCTGAAGTAGCTTCATCAAAGATAAGCATATTGGGATTCTTATATAAAGCTCTAGCAATAGCAATTCTTTGTTTTTGACCACCGCTTAAATTTTTACCATTTTCATAAAGCTTTGAATGAATTCCTCCCATTTGCATACTAAATTCATAAGCATTAGCTAATTTTAAAGCTTCAATCACTTTATTTTCATTAAATTCTTCATTATAAGCAACATTTTGAGCAATAGTATCATTAAAAATATAAATATCTTGGGTAACTAAAGATATTTTAGATCTTAAAGATTGCAAAGAAAAATCATCTATGGAATGGTTATTGATAAAAATATCTCCTGAATTTCTACTAAAAAAATGAAGAATTAATCCCACAATAGAAGATTTTCCTCCCCCGCTAGATCCGACAAAAGCTAAAATCTCTCCTTTATTTAAAGAAAAACTAAGTCCTTTTAAAATTTCTTTTCCATTTTCATATGAAAAATAAACATCCTTAAAAACAAGGTTTGAAATATTTTCAAGTTTTTTGTCTCCTCCTTTAATTTCTGGTTTCAAATCTAAAAGATAAAAAGTTCTTTCACTTGCAACAATAGCAGTTTGCAATACTCCATATAAATAAGAGATCCTTTTTATAGGAGTATAAATCATAAAAAGTGCAGTAATAAAGCTAAAAAACGTTCCCACGCTCATATTGCCAAGTATAACTTCTCTTCCCCCAACTATAATAACTATAGATACACCCAAAGAACCTATAATCTCCATAATAGGACTTGTTAAAGAAGTTACACGAACACTTTTTAAAATAACTTTACTTAATTCATCATTTTCTTTTGAAAATCTTAGTTTTTCTTTGGTTTCAGCATTATTTACTTTAATAATTTCTATATTAGAAAAAATTTCACTCAAGCGAGATAAAAGATCTGAATTTTTTTCTTGAGTTGTTTTTGCATATTTTTTAAGTTTTTTAGCAAACCAAACAAGTGGAAAAATAGCTACTGGCAAAACAATTAAAGCAAAAAAAGCTAAAATTGGACTTTGATAAATTACAACACTTATAAGTCCAATGGCAGTAATTACTTCTCTTAAAAAATCAGGAATGATATTAGCCACTACACTTTGCAAAGCATTGATATCATTGGTACAACGACTGATTAACTCCCCTTTTCTATATCGTTTAAAAAACATCATATCAAGCTTTAAAAGATTTTCGAGTACTCTAGATCTTAATACTCTTAATATATCAATTCCAATAAAACTTGTGTAATAGCTTTGCAAATAAGCTCCTAAATTTTTTAAAAAATAAACTATAAAAATAAAAAAAGGAGTTATATACAATAAGCTAAGATTTTTATTTACAAAAATATCATCTAAAATTGGTTTAATTACATAAGCACTTGCAGCGGTTCCTAAAGATGCAAAAAGCATGCCTATAATAGCAAATAAAAAATATTTCCAATATTGCTTATAAAAAGGCTTAAAACGCATTAAAACATCAATTAAAGTCATTTTTTTATGCATTATTTTTTTCCCATAAGGTTCCATTTTGAGTATCCATTAAAATAATATTTTTTTTAAGTAAATTATCACGAATTTCATCTGCTTTATTGAAATCTTTATTTTTTTTAGCTTCATTTCTTAAAAAAATTTGCTCTTTTATAAATTCTTTTTCCTCTAAACTTACTCCAAACTGAAAATACTCACTAGGATCTAAAAAGCCAAAACCAAAAATCAAACAAAGTTCTTTAAGACTTCTAGAAAGCTCTTGTTTTAAATTTTTATCTTTATTCTCCTTATCAAGCCTTAGATTTACATTAATAATAAATTCATCAAGCAAGGATAAAGCTTTTGAAATATTTAAATCATCTTCCAAAGCAAATAAAATTTCTTGACTTATTTTACTTTCAAATTTTTCATTTATAAATTGATTATCCCACTTTTGAAGTGCTATTCTTTTTTTAAGTCTATAAAATTTATCAAGTCTTTTTTTACTCATTTGTAAATCTTCTAAAGAATAATTAAAATGGGCTCTATAATGAGTACTTAAAAGATAAATTCTAAGAACTTCTGCAGGAAATAATTTTAAAGCATCTTTAATAAAAAAACTATTATTAAGACTTTTGCTCATTTTTTTATTATTAATTTTTACAAAACCATTATGAAGCCAATAGTTGCAAACTTCATAATCATATGCACAACGACATTGTGTTGCTTCATTTTCGTGATGTGGAAACAATAAATCAATCCCACCAGCGTGTATATCAAGCTTATCTTGAAAAATGCTTTCTATCATAGCTATACATTCACTATGCCAACCGGGTCTTCCTTTACCAAAAGGACTTTCATAAAATTTTTCATCAAATTTCCATAAAACAAAATCACTTTCATTTTTTTTAAAAACTTCATTTTCTAAACGACTTTGATTTTGAAAAGCGTCTCTTTTAGAAAGACTAAAATACTTATTATCTTTACTTGTATCAAAATATACCCCATCTTCTAAAATATAAGCATAACCCTCATTATAAAGTTTTTGAATTAGTTCTATCATCTCTTTTATAAAATGAGTAGCCCTTGGTTTATAATTTGGTTCTAATATATTTAGTGCTTTCATATCATCTTCATAGCTTTTAATATAATATTCGCTCAATTCCTCTAAACTTTTATTTTTTTCTTGCATTTTTTTTAGAATTTTATCATCTATATCAGTATAATTTCTCGCAAAATAAAGCTCATAACCTTTAGCTTTAAAAACCCTCATTAAAAGATCAAAACACACACTACTTCTAGCGTGACCTAAATGAGCATCATCATAAGTTGTAGGACCGCAAAGATAAATATTTACTTTTCCTTTTTCTTTTGGAATAAACTCTTTTTTTTCTTTTGAGACACTATCTGTTAATTTCATTAAATTATCCCTTTTATAAACTCAAATATATATAAAAAAACAAAAATTATATTTGATTTAAATTCAAATAATAAAACAGCAATCAAAGCAAATATAACAATAAACAAAATGCAAAATTTCCAAGAAATTAAAGAAAAAAATTCTTTAAAACCGAATTCTTTAATATTAGCCAATAATAAATAAAAAGCACTAATAGACGAAGAAAAAGCAACGGCTAAGATCTTATTTTTTTCATCTTCAATAAATAAAATAAAAACTATAGAACATAAAGCACTTAAGGTTAAAGCCTTAAAAGCTATAAAAGCAGCTATCTTTTGTTTAAATTTAGCATAAAGCCATAAAGATAATATTTTTTGCAACCCAAAAGGCAAAAGCCCTAAAAGATATGCTATTAAAACATAAGCTGTTATTGTGGCATCTTCATTAGAAAAATTACCTCTTTCAAATAGCATTTTAGTAATTTCTTGAGAAAAAATTATACCAATCATAGAAGAAAAAACAAGTAAAATACTTAAAAATGCTAAAGCTTTTTTCATAAATTCTAAAGCCAAGTTTTCTTGATTACTTTTTAAATATTTTAAAATTTTAGGAAAAGAAACTTGCGTTAAAGCAATAGCAAAAAGGGCTAAAGGAAGTTGAAAAATACGATTTGCATAATAAAGATAAGAAATACTTCCAGTGATCAAAAAACTGGCTATAGTTGTATCAAGTAAAGAGCTAAATTGTGCAGCAGAAGAACCTAAAATTCCATGAAAAAAATTTTCATAAAAAGATTTCAAATTTGTTTTTGTTTTTTTAAATTTTAAAGAAAGTATTATAGCTTTTAAAATTCTACTATTATAAAAAACAATCATATGCAAAACTAATTGCGCCACTCCACTTAAAACTATAAAATATGAGAAATAATAAAGCGTTTCATAAGGATTGTTTTTATCCACAAAAAAAGCTGCTATAACTATACTAAGATTAAACAAAGAAGATGAAAATGAAGTAATAAAGAATTTTTGTTTATAATTTAACAAAGATGCTAAAAAAGTTACAATAAAAATAAAAAATAAATACCAAAAATTTATGGCCACCAAAGGAGAAGCAAGTTTTATAGTTTCTTTATCAAAACCAAAAGCAAAAATTTTTGTAAAAAACGAAGAGAAAAAACTTACTAAAAGGCAAAATAAAAATACAATAATACTAAATTGATAAAGTACGTTTATGCAAAAAGCTCCTTTTTTTGTTACTTTTGTAAAATTAGGCAAAAAAGATTGATTAAACGCACCTTCAGCAAAAATTCTTCTAAAAAAGGCAGGCATTTTAAGTGCCACAAAAAAAATATCACTATAAAGCCCCGCTCCTAAAAATAAAGCAATTAAAATATCCCTTATTAAACCTAAAACTCTAGAAAATAAAATTCCCAAAGCATTAATAATAAAATTTTTAAACACTAAATTCTTCATAATACCATAGAACCAAGATTTTAATAATTTTTTAGAATAAATATTTTAACCAAAATTGATTAAAAATTTACTATAATACATAATTTATATGAAAAATAGCGGAGAACAACTTGTTAGAAAATGAAAAAATTATTTCCTACACTTCAAACCCTTATAAAGAATTATTAGCAGTTGCTTCACGCACAAATATAGATATCAATGAACTTGACTATAATCTTCTTGCGTTTTCAACTTGGTATCGTTTTGGTAATGAAGAATGGAAAAAAATTAGCGAAAAAGAACTCAATATTTTTGAACAAGATGAAATTTTTTTAAAAAATAATTTAGAAATTAAACAAGAATATAAAATAGAAATTATTCATAATGAAAATAAAAATATTAATGATGCTATTAAGCTGATTGCAAATAAAAATTTAACGAAACTTATAGCAGAAATAGAACTTCAAAAAATAACGTATCATGATAAAATAGCATTAGAATTGCTTCAAAATATTTATAAAAAAATGATTAAATTGAAATTTCTAATTGGTATTCGTATTTTTGACTTTAAAAAACAATTACTTGAAAGTGTTGCAAAAATTAAGTCTTCTTCGCATAATTTTACTCAAATTACCGTTGCAAAAGGGATCTCACCTATACAAGCCCAAGATGAAATATTAGTTTTTAACTATAAAGAAAAAACTAAGAATTATACTCAAGATGAAAAAAGATCAGGCATTATTGTAGTTGATGAAAATGAAATCATTCTTACTCATATGAAAGCAAAAAATGGAAAAGAAGGAAGAGATTTAAATCTACATTTATTAAAAGTTCTTGATCCTATGCAAAATAAATTTAGCATTTCTCATACAGATGCTATAAAAATAAACGAAAAAGAAGATTGCATAGAATATATAGCGCAAAAAAAAGGATTTGTCGTTGAAGATGGAAATAAATACGATATCCAAAATGTCTTAGATTTTCAAGAATTAGATTTTAAAAAAATAGGAACTATTAAAGCTGGACTTGATAAAGAAATTATTATCAATGTTAAATTTCCTTCAGATCTCCACGATGCTATTAACTCAGGAATTAAAATAGAGTGTCAAGAGCTAAATGTTGAAGGAAATGTTGCTGCAAATACTTTTTTAAATGCAATAAAAATAAATATTAAAGGAACAACACATAGCAAAAGCAAAATAAATGCTGAAGAAATTTATGTTAAAACACATAGAGGTTATATTGAAGCAAAAGAAGTAAATATAGATCTTTTAGAAGGTGGAAAAATTAAAGCTCAAATTGTAAAAATTAAAAAAAGCTTGGGCGGGATCATAGAAGCTGATAAAATTTATATAGATG
>NZ_JAENKR010000037.1:0-13093 GCF_016598965.1 Campylobacter sp. TTU-622 | reverse complement strand
AGTTTGAATATAAAATAAATGATGATTTTTATAATGAGCAAAACTTAAATAAACATTTGTGCAATTTGCATTTTTTTTCCAGTGTAGATTTTCAAGAATTTAAAAAACTTTTTAATGAAAATATTTCTTTTGAATTTTTTGAAAATTTTATATCTCAATTATTAGAAAATAGTGAAAATGAATTAAAAGATTATGTTATCAAAGAGCTTATTTTTATCAAAGAGCTTATTAAAACTCATAAGCTAAATTTTGCACAAATTTTAGAATTATTTTTTATGCAAATTGATAATATAAAATTAAGCAGCGTAGGTGGTGGAGAAGTTACCGTTATGGGTCTTTTAGAAAGTAGGGGGCTTAGCTTTGATGGGGTAATTATAGTTGATTTTAATGATGATTTTATCCCAAAAAGAGTTTCAAGTGAATTATTTTTAAATAACGAAATCCGTAAAAAAGCAGGACTGATTACACACAATCAAAGAGAAAATCTACAAAGACATTATTATTATACATTAATAGCTAAAGCAAAATTAGTAGGTATTTCTTTTATAGAAAATGAAGAAAAAATCAAATCAAGATTCTTAAATGAACTCGAATTTACTTTATATGAAGATAAAATTTATAGCAATAATGCTTATTTAAAATATTTTCATACCTATCAATGCTCTTTCAATCTTGGGCCTATTACACACATAAAAGCTAAACATAATTATTTTAAAGAAAATCTATCTTATTCAAGGCTTCATCTTTTGATTAATTATGGCTTAGATTATTATTATAAATATGTTTTATGCTTAAAAGAGCCAAAAAATTTAAATGATACACTCAAAGCAAACGAATTTGGAAGTTTTATCCATAAAGCTTTAGAAATTTATTACACTCAAATTTCAAACAATCATTTTGATTATGAAGCTTTTATGCAAGTGGTTAAAAATATAAAGCAAAACAACATAGATGCATTAAATCTTGCTCTCATTGAGGCTATATTTAAAGAATTTCAAATACTTGAAAATGAACATTTTGAACAAGGTTATATTGTAAAAGAACGCGAATTCCCTTTACTAAGGGAATTTATCACAGATAATGGAGTAAAAATTAATACCTTTGGACGCTTAGATAGGATAGATTGTAATGATGAAGAAAAAATGATTATAGATTATAAAAGCGGAAAAGCAGATGATAAATCCTATCAACTTGCTTTTTATAAGTTTTTATTAGAGGGTAAATATCCATTAGAAAATATAAAAGCTTGTTTTTATGATTTAAAAAATATTAAGATTATAAATGAGAATGCTCAAAGTAAAAGTGTGCAAGAGCTTAAAGATTTATTTAGCAAGCTTGCCAAAGAGCCTTTAGAAAAAGAATTTTACAATCAAAAAAATGACAATATTTATAGTCCTTATACTATGCTTTATAAAAAGGAGTTTAAGTTTTGAGTTCTAAGTTTGAACCTTTTTTAGCCCTAGAAGCTAGTGCAGGAAGTGGAAAAACCTTTGCTTTAAGTGTGCGTTTTGTCGCATTAGTTTTAATGGGTGCTAAAATCAATGAAATTTTAGCACTTACTTTTACCAACAAAGCTACAAGTGAGATGAAAGAAAGAGTTTTTAAAACTTTTTTAGAATTTGATATGCTTGAAAATGGTGAAGATAAAGCGGAATGTAAAGAACTCATGAAAATGCTAGATAAAAGCAAAGATGAACTTATAGCTTTAAGAGAAAAATATAAAGAAGATTTTTTAAGATCAAAACTTAATATCTACACTTTTGATAGTTTTTTCTCTCAAATTATTCGATCTTTTGCTTTGAATTTAGGCTTTATGAGTGATTTTGAAATCATACAAAGTCAAGATAGTTATAAAAATTTTATCAGTAAGTTAAATAAAGAAGAATTAAATACTTTAGCATATTACATAATCCAAACTAAAAGTAAAAGTGATTTTTTGAAAAATCTTGAGAGTTTATATGAAAAATCTTGTGAGATTAAAACTATTAAAAACGTTCATTTTCCAAGCAAAACTTCTTTAGAAGAAAGTCTTAATAAATTTATAACTTATGCAAAAACTTTAAGCACTGATAAAAATTATCAAAAAAATTTTAATTTTGAAAATATAGAAGATTTTTTTACCAAGCCTATTATTTGTGATTTAGAAAAAAAATACTTTGAAAAAATCATTGATAGTGAGTTTTTGCAAAAAAGAGCTGAGTTTTTACAAAAGGTAAAAGAGTATTTTATCCAAATGGAAAATTATCGCATCAATATACTTGCCAAGCTTTTAGCACATTTTAAAGAAGCAAGAAATGAAGATAATATTAAGCAAAATGCTTTAACTTTCTCAGATATAGCCTTAAAATGCTATGAGTTAATTAGCGATGAGGCAAATAAAGACTTAATTTATTTTAGGCTTGATGGCTATATTTCACATTTATTAATCGATGAATTTCAAGATACCAATGTTTTACAATATCAAATTTTAAAGCCTATTATAGCTGAACTTGTTTCAGGTGAGGGTGTGAAAAAGAATAGAAGTTTTTTTTATGTAGGGGACAAAAAACAAAGTATATATAGTTTTAGAGGAGGTAAAAAGGAGCTTTTTGATAAACTTTTAAAAGATTTTCCACAAATTAAATTAGAACATTTAGATACAAACTATCGCAGTAAAAAACTTATAGTTGATTATGTAAATGAAGTCTTTAAAGATAAATTCTTTGATAGCTTTAATAGATCTAGTTTTACTTTGCAAAAGAGTGTTAAAGAAGGCGGATATGTAGAAATTTTACAAAATCAAATTGCTTCAAAAAGCACTTTGTATCAAGCAAGTGGTAAGGAAGTTTTAAAGATTATTCAAAAACTTTTAGAAAAAGGAATTAAACTTAGTGAAATTTGTATTTTAGCATGGATCAATAAAGATGCTACTTTAATGAAAGAATTTCTTGAAGAAAATGGCATTAAAGCTTATACACAAAGTAGTGTTGATTTAATGGATTGTATTAGTGTAAGGGTGCTTTTTGAGTATGCTAAAGCTTGTGTGTTCAAAGATGAATTTAGTTTATATTTTGTAAATAGTATTTTAGAAAAAGATCTTGCCTATACTGAGCTTGATTTAAATCGTAGCGTGGGTAAAATTTTAAAATATTTAGTTCATATCTTACAACTTGATTTAAGTGATATAAATTTAATCGCATATTTAGAGTATGCTAGCACTTTTGATAATTTTATAGATTTTTTATTTTATCCTTGCGAATTAAAATCTTTACAAGCTCAAGATGATGGAGTAAGTATTATGACTGTGCATAAATCCAAAGGGCTTGAATTTGAAAATTTAATCGTCCTTGATAGACTTAGCAAGGGTAGCAATGAGGCTCAAACCTTGATGTTTGAATACGATTTAGAACAAGGTTGGGAAGTAAAATACAGACATAGTGTAAGAAAATATCTAGAAGATGAAAACTATAATTCTTTTTTGATGAAAAGAGAAAAACTTCAAGCAGAAGATGAGGTAAATTGTTTATATGTAGCATTAACTAGAGCTAAAAATTCTCTTTTTATTATAAAAAATGATGAAAGTTTTAAAACTTTTAAAAGTTATTTTAAAGACTATGAAGAAAAACAAATTGGCATTTTAGAAAACAAAGTTCAACATCAAGAAAAAAGTTTAACAAATTTAGAACAAATTGAAGAATTTGAACAATTTCAAAAGGTAAATTTACAAGAGGTTAAAATAAAAAGCCAACTTTTTAGCAAGCAAATTCATTTTGGTTTAGCTTTGCATGAATTTTTGCAATATTTTGATTTTAATACAAAAAATAATTTTGAATTTTGCAAACAAATGATATATAAAAAATATCGCTTTTTCTTAGATGATGAAAGTTTTAAAGATCTTTTTAAAAGGCTTGCTATGCTTTTAGAAAATGAAAATTTTAATAAACTTTTATCGCAAAAAACACTATTAAAAGAGCAAATCATCACTTATAATGGTGAGCAAAAACAACTAGATATGTTAGCACTTAACGATGATGAAGCTATCATTATAGATTATAAAACAGGTTTAAATTTAAATGAACATAAAAAACAAGTTTTGCTTTATAAAGAAGCTATAGAGAAAATTTTAGCTAAAATTTCCACTAAAGCATTTTTGGTATATGTTTTAAAAGATAAAGTGGAAATTATAAAAATATAGAAAAAATATATAAATAGACCACAATAAAAAGTTTTTTTAATACTCCAAATAATGATTTTTAATCAACAAAACAGAAATTTATTGACAATATATATAATTATAATTTATATTATTAGCAAGGAGTAGAGTTTTGGATTATTATTTAAAATGTATTAAAAATTATGCAAATTTTAATGGTAGAGCAACGCGTAAAGAGTATTGGATGTTTACATTATATAATATTATCATTTGGTTTATTTTTGCTATTTTGGCAAATTATATCTCTAATTTTTTTGCGATAATATTTGGTTTATATTTCATATTTACATTTTTACCAAATTTAGCTGTAAATACTAGAAGATTACATGATATTAATCTTAGTGGATGGTGGCAACTGATAGGGTTGATTCCATATGCATACATTGTTCTTATCATACTTTTTTGTCTTAAAGGTAATGATAATGCAAATAGATTTGGCTTAAATCCATTGCAAGAAATAGAGTAATTTTAAAAAAGTTAAAATATTTTTATTTTAACTTTTAAAAACTATTCAAATTGCAAAGATTAAAATTATAAACCAATTTATCGAATTTAAATTCTATTATAATTTCCCCCTTTTATCTATAAAACTATATTTTCCATTTTAGTTAATTACAAGTTTAAATTTAAAACATAAAAAACAAGTTTTGCTTTATAAAGAAGCTATAGAGAAAATTTTAGCTAAAATTTCCACTAAAGCATTTTTGGTATATGTTTTAAAAGAATGGAAGGTTGAGATAATATCTCTTTAATAATAATATATCGTATTTAGGTTCTATGATAATTTTTCCATTTTTATCTATAACTCCCCATTTCCCATTTAATTTAACTCGAGCTAATCCTTCTTTAAAATCCCAAATATCATCAAATTTAGGTTCAATTGCAATTTTTCCATTTTTATCTATAAAACCCCATTTGTTATTTAATTTAAATCCTGTATTTAATTTAAATCCTGCTAATCCTTCTTTAAAATCCCAAATATCATCAAATTCTGGTTTTATTATGGTTTTTCCATTTTTATCTATAAAACCCCATTTGTTATTTGATCTTATTATTATTGAATGTTTAGATATAAATATATTAAAACAAGCTTCGTTGTTTCCTTCATTGCATTTTTCTTGATAGATATTTTGAAGTATTTTACAACTAGATTCGTCATAGTTATAACATTTTTTTTCAAGGCTATTTATATAAATTCTGCTATATTTTCCACCATAAAAATACTGATACATACTTGCTGAAGCTATCAAAAATAAAAACACTACACTAGCTATGAATTTACTTTTGTGCTTTATGATGAATTCTTTTCTTTGTTTTAGTTTCTTTTCTCTTTTTTCTTGAGCTATTTTTCTTTCTTCTTCGATTTTTCTTTTTCTTTCTTCTTCTAATCTTTTTAACTCTTCTTGTCTTTTTCTTTCTTGTTCTAATTTCTCTTTGGCTTTTGGATCGTATAAATTATTACTTCCGCATTCTTTACAGAATTTAGCTATATCTAAATTTTCTTTATGACATTTATTGCATATAAGCATTATATACCTCTTGCTTTTTTGATGATTTCATAAGCTAGATTGATTTTTCTCATCATTTCTTGAGCTATTTTTAAGAGTTCAAGAGGAATTTCTTTAGAATTAAGACTATCATAATGATACTCCTTGGCTAATTTTCTATAATTTTTTTTGATAGTTTCAAAATCGTCATTGATTTGACATTGTAAAATTTCATAAGCTTGTTCTAAAGTGATTTTAAATTCTTTATCTTCTTGTTTTTGGTAATTTTCTTGTTTGTTTTTTTGATTAAAATCATAAATTTGCTCATATCTTAGTTTTATTTCTCTAAAGCTTATAAGATTTAATCTAAGTCCTATGATGATATTTTCCATTAAGGTATTTTCATTTGCATTTATTTTTTTATCAAAATATATAAGATCAAGTAGCAAACAAATCAAAAAATCTGCTTCTTTTGCATTTAAAATACGCATACTAGAGCAAAGTTCATCGATACTTCTACCTTTATTTTTCTCTTGCTCAAAAATCTTTGCATAAGTGCTTCTAAATCCACTATACTCTTTAGAGTAAAACAAATCTATTTTATCAAGCAAAGAAGATATAAATTTGGATAATTCTTTTGTGATGATTCTATTATCTACTTTTGACATTTTTGCTAAAAATGCCACCATAATGGCAGGATTTTTACTATAAATATAATTAAATCTTTGTTTAGCTGGATGATTTAACTCAGCTCCACAAAATATACAAAATTTTGCATCTTTTTCTAGAACACTTTTAAGACAAAATTTGCAAGTTATTAAATCTTGTAATTTAAATTTTGAAAATAACAAAATAAAACCTTGATTTTTAAATAAAATAAAAATTTATTTTAACTATAAATTACTTAAATAATGATATTTTAAAAATTTAATTTTAGTTATTTACAAAGCTTTATATATTCTTAAATTAAGCTATTTATAAGTTTATTTCAATATAATCACAATTTAAAATTTTTGGCAAAGGTAAAATAATGACAAAGATAACAAAGCCAAACGAAGTAAAACGTGAATGGATCGTTTTAGATGCTGAAGGAAAGCGTTTTGGTCGTCTTTTAACAGAGGTGGCAACTATTTTAAGAGGTAAAAATAAACCTTGTTATACTCCAAATGTTGATTGTGGAGATTATGTTATAATCATCAATGCTTCTAAGGCAGTTTTTACAGGAGCTAATAAAGCAGAAGATAAACTTTATCACAGACATTCAGGATATTTTGGAAGTGTAAAAAGTGAAAAATTTGGTGATTTATTAGCAAAAAATCCTGCAAAATTATACAAATTAGCAGTTAGAGGTATGCTCCCTAAAACAAATTTAGGAAGAGCAATGCTTAAAAAATTAAAAATTTATGCGGGTAGTGAGCATCCACATACAGCACAGCTTGCTAAAGAAGGAAAATAATATGGCAACAATTTATGCAACAGGAAAAAGAAAAACAGCTATTGCAAAAGTTTGGTTAAAATCAGGAAGCGGAAAAATTAGTGTAAATGGTATCGATTTAAACACTTGGCTTGGCGGACACGAGTCGATTAAACTTAAAGTAGTTCAACCTTTATTGGTTACTAAGCAAGAAACTTCTATGGATATTCGTGCTATAACTTTAGGTGGGGGATATAGTGCTCAAGCTGAAGCTTTAAGACACGGAATTTCAAAAGCTTTGGCAGCTATGGATGCAGACTTTAGAGCCTTGCTTAAACCAAAAGGCTTGCTTACTAGAGATAGTAGAAGCGTTGAGCGTAAAAAATACGGACGCAGAAAAGCAAGAAGAAGTCCGCAATTTTCTAAACGTTAATAATTTTAAAACATTATTATTTAAAATTATTAGTTATATTCAATTAGTATTATTAAATTTAATACTAATTGATTTTTAATATACTATTAATATTTTTTAAATAACTACAAAGTTAAAACTTCAATTTTATACTCTATTAAAGCTTTTTTAATTTATTTTTAATTTTTGTTAAACGCCTTTTAAGAGAATTAATAGTAAATTTTTTACAAAATATAAAATTAAGGAAGGTCTTAATGAGTAAAGTAATGAAAACAATGGATGGAAATGAAGCAGCTGCTTATGCTGCTTATGCATTTACTGAAGTAGCAGGAATTTATCCTATTACTCCAAGTTCTCCTATGGCTGATTATACTGATATATGGGCATCTCAAGGAAAAAAGAATTTATTTGGTGTTCCTGTTAAAATTGTTGAAATGCAAAGTGAAGCCGGTGCTGCTGGATCAGTTCATGGATCTTTACAAATGGGAGTTTTAACAACGACTTATACAGCTTCTCAAGGTTTACTTCTTAAAATTCCAAATATGTATAAAATAGCTGGTCAGCTTTTACCAGGTGTAATCCACGTTGCAGCAAGGGCTTTAGCTTCTCAAGCACTTTCAATTTTTGGAGATCATCAAGATATCTATGCTGCAAGACAAATAGGTTTTGCTATGCTTTGTTCGCACTCTGTTCAAGAAACAATGGATTTAGCAGGTGTTGCCCATCTAGCTGCAATTAAAGGTCGTATTCCATTTTTGCATTTTTTTGATGGTTTTAGAACAAGTCACGAAATTCAAAAAATAGAAGTTATGGATTATGCACATTTTGATCGTTTATTAGATAGAAAAGCTCTTTTAGAATTTAGAAATGCAGCTTTAAATCCTGAAAATCCTAAAACACGCGGAACAGCACAAAATGATGATGTTTATTTCCAAACTAGAGAATTAAATAATCGTTTTTACGAGGCTCTTCCAGATGTTGTTAATGAATATATGCAAGAAATTACTAAAATCACAGGTAGAGAGTATAAACCTTTTGTTTATTATGGTGATGAAAATCCAGATAGAATCATCGTTGCTATGGGTTCATCTACTCAGACTATTGAAGAAGTTGTTGATCATTTAAATTCAAAAGGAGAAAAAGTAGGTCTTTTAAAAGTTTATCTTTATAGACCATTTAGTTTAAAATATTTCTTCAATGTTATGCCAAAATCTGTTAAAAAAATAGCAGTACTTGATAGAACTAAAGAACCAGGAAGTTTAGGAGAACCTCTTTATCTAGATGTTAAATCTGCTTTCTATGGAAAAGAAAATAGTCCTATCATAGTAGGTGGTCGTTATGGGCTTTCTTCAAAAGATGTAGATCCTGCACAAATTATAACAGTATTTGAGAATTTAAAACAAGATAAACCAAAAGATGGTTTTACAATCGGTATTGTAGATGATGTAACACATACATCACTTCTTTGTGGAGAAAAAATTTCTTTAAGCGATGAAAGCACAATAGAATGTTTATTTTATGGTCTTGGTGCTGATGGAACCGTTGGAGCAAATAAAAATTCTATTAAAATTATCGGAGATAAAACAGATTTTTATGCTCAAGCTTATTTTGCTTATGATTCTAAAAAATCTGGTGGTTATACTAGAAGCCATTTAAGATTCTCTAAAAAACCTATTCGTTCAACTTATCTTGTTTCTACTCCTCACTTCATAGCTTGTTCGGTAGCAGCTTATCTAGAAATTTATGATGTTTTAGCAGGGATAAGAAAAGGAGGAACTTTCCTTTTAAATAGTATTTGGAATGCTGAAGAAACTATAAGACAACTTCCTAATAAAGTTAAAAAAACTTTAGCAGAAAAAGAAATTAATTTTTATATTATTAATGCAACTAAACTTGCAAGAGATATAGGACTTGGAAATAGAACTAATACTATTATGCAATCTGCTTTTTTCAAATTAGCAAATATTATCCCTTTTGAAGATGCACAAAAATATATGAAAGAATTTGCTTATAAATCATATAATAAAAAAGGTGATGCTATTGTAGAAATGAATTATAAGGCTATTGACGTTGGAGCTGATGGTCTTGTAAAAATAGAAATTGATCCTTCTTGGAAAAATCTTGATATTAGCGAGAAAGAAGGAGTTAGTGCTTATAAAGGAACTGAATTTGTAGAAAAAATCGTTAAACCTATGAATGCTGCCAAGGGTGATGATTTGCCTGTTTCAGCATTTTTAGGTTATGAAGATGGAAGTTTTGAGCATGGAACTACAGAGTATGAAAAAAGAGGTGTTGGTGTAATGGTTCCTAGATGGATAGAAGCAAATTGTATCCAATGTAATCAATGTGCTTCTGTTTGTCCTCACGCAGTAATTCGTCCATTTTTAATTGATGATAATGAAATGAGTAAGGCTCCAAGAGGGGTAAAAGAACATGCCTTAGAGGCTAAGGGAACAAAAGGTGAAAAACTTAGCTTTAAAATTCAAGTTTCACCACTTGATTGTACAGGTTGTGAGCTTTGTGTTCATGAATGTCCTACTAAAGAAAAATCTTTAGTTATGGTTCCACTTCAAGAAGAAATAGATTTTGGTGAGCAAGAAAATGCTGATTATCTTTTTAAAGAAATTGTTTATAAAGATCATATCTTAAATAAAGAAAGCACTAAAGGAGCTCAATTTTCTCAACCATTATTTGAATTCCATGGAGCTTGTCCAGGATGTGGAGAAACTCCATATATCACTTTAATCACAAGATTATTTGGTGAAAGAATGGTTATAGCTAATGCAACAGGTTGTAGTTCTATTTATGGAGGTTCAGCTCCTTCTACTCCTTATAGAAAAAGCGTTAAAAATGGTCATGGTCCAGCTTGGGCGAATTCTTTATTTGAAGATAATGCAGAATTTGGTCTTGGAATGAAGATTGCAACAGAAAATACACGCAATAGAATTGAGCATATTATGAATGAAAATATGCAAAATGTTCCAAATTCTTTATCTGCTCTTTTTAAAGAATGGATAGCAAATAAAAATGATAGCATTCTTTCTTTTGAAGCTAGAAATAAATTAATTCCAATTTTAGAGCAAAATAAAGACATTAAAGCTGTAAAAGAAATTTTAGAGCTTAAGCAATTTTTAGGAAAAAAATCTCAATGGATTTTCGGTGGAGATGGTTGGGCCTATGATATAGGTTATGGCGGGCTTGATCATGTTTTAGCAAGTGGAGAAAATATTAATGTTTTAGTTTTAGATACTGAAGTATATTCAAATACTGGAGGTCAAAGTTCTAAAGCTTCAAGAACGGGTGCGGTAGCACAATTTGCAGCAGCAGGAAAACCTATACAGAAAAAAGATCTAGGGCAAATTGCTATGACTTATGGTTATATTTTTGTTGCACAAGTAAATTCAAATGCAAATTACAATCATTTAATTAAAGCATTAATAGCTGCTGAGGCTTATGATGGTCCTTCTTTAGTTATTTGTTATTCTCCTTGTATAGCTCATGGTATCAAAGGTGGTCTTGGATATTCAGGAGAGCAAGGTGAGCTTGCTACAAAATGTGGATATTGGCCTATTTATACTTTTGATCCACGTTTAGAAGAAGAAGGCAAAAATCCTTTAAATATAGCAAGCAAAGAGCCAGATTGGGATTTATATGAGCAATTTTTAATGAATGAAGTGCGTTATAATTCTCTTAAAAAAGCTAATCCTGATCACGCTAAAGAATTATTTGAGCGCAATAAAAAAGATGCACAAAGAAGATATAGACAATTAAAACGTATTGCAATGTCTGATTTTAGCAACGAAAAAGAGTAAAAATTTTTGAAAAATCTTTTTTACTTTTTTCTATTTTTTACTGCAGTGTCAGCAAGTTCAGATTTTGAAGCTTATTTTGATTCTTTAAACAAAAAAGAATCAAAATTTAATTTCTCTAGTCTTCAAAATCCTTTTTTTAATCCAAATTTTAATGAGATTCAAAATTTAAAAATTCAAGCTATTTTTTTAAATAAAGTTAAAATTAATAATACATGGTATAAAGAAGAAGATAAAATTAATGAAGCAAAAATTAAAAAAATAAAATCTGATAGAATTATACTTGAGTATGATGGGTTTGATATAGTAGCAAAGCTACGTACAAATGATAAAATTTATATTGATTAAATTTTTAATCTTTACTTCTTTTGTTTATGCAATTGATTGCCAAAAAAGACTTTTTAATATAAAATCTAGCGAGAATTTAACTATAAAAGAAAGCTTAGAAGAACTTTCAGATTATTGTTCATTTAGTATTATTGTTAAAGATAAATTAGCTAAAGAAAAACTTTTACAAACTCAAATAATCAATATAAATCAAATGACCTTGGAAGAAATTTTTAAATTTTTTCTTGAAGATAATGATTTAAATTATAATTTTAATGGAAAAATTTTAAAAATATCAGCCATTGAAACAAAAATGTTTAAAATTAGTTATATAAGTTCTATACGAGAAGGACAAAGTATTACAAAAGCTTCAGTAGATGCTAAGCCAAAACAAGCTGAATATATCCAAAATGAAGATATAGAAGATAATATGATTAAAAGTATGGAAAAATTTGATTTTTGGAAAAATATCGAACAAGAAATTACAGCACTTTTGTACAATACTTATGATGAAATAGAAGTTAAAAAACCTATTATTAATTCTAATGCTGGAATTATTATAGTAAGTGGAACAAGGACTCAATTATTAAAAGTTAAAGATTATTTGCAAAAACTTGAACAAAGACTTAAAAAGCAAGTTATTATTGATGTAAGTATTATTGCTGTATCTTTAAACAAAAGCCATTCTAGTGGAATTAATTGGCAAAAATTTAATATAGATTTTAGTTCTAAAACCAATGATGGAAAAAATTCTTTTATAGGAGTTGAAAATAACAAAGGTTTTGTTAAAAATTTAGGTTTTAGGGCTGATTTAAATTTTGATTCTATTTTAAATTTTCTTTCTCAAAATGGAAAAACGAAAGTTTTATCAAATCCCAAACTTATGGCATTAAATAATCAACAAGCCATTATTTCTATCGGAGATACAATCAATTATCAAGTAAAAGATACATCCAAAGGGACTGAAAATGGAACAACAGTAAGTGAAAGTTTTAGTAATTATTCTATTTTTATAGGAATTTTACTCAATATCCTACCAGAAATTTCTGATGATGGCAAAATAATGCTTAGAATTAATCCAAGTTTAAGTGATTTTAAATATCTAGAAGATAATCAAAGACAAAAAGAACCAAGAACTATAGCACCTGATACCATACAAAAAAAGCTTTCAACTGTTGTACAAGTTGAAAATAATCAAACACTTATTTTAGGAGGTTTAATCAGTCATAATCAAAATAAAGATGAAAATGAAGTTAATTTCTTTTCAAAAATTCCTTTAATAGGAGAGTTTTTTAAATCAAGTGATGAGCTTTCTAGTATAAATGAAATAGTATTTATTATAACACCTATTTTAGTAGAAAATTCTATAAATACCCCAAGTTTAAAAGAGTTAGGATTTAAACATTATGAATGATGTTATTAACATTAAAAATCAAGATTATATTTTAAATC
>NZ_JAENKR010000036.1:0-13137 GCF_016598965.1 Campylobacter sp. TTU-622 | reverse complement strand
TTATTATAATTGCTTGTATAGGAGGAATTTTAGGTTTTAAGGATGGATTTATCACTTTATTTATTGCTTGTGTTTTAACTTTACCTTTTTTTATGATTAAAGTAAGAAAAGAGAAAGAACTTGCTATGATACCTTTTTTGAGTATATCTTTTATTTTAGTTTGGATTTTTAAGGTAAATTATGAAACTTTGTTATAAATATATTTTAAATCAATTTTTAAGTACAAATTTATCAATTTTTTTTACTTTATTTAGTATTGTTTCTATGGTATTTTTTATACAACTTGCTAAATTTACTTCAAGTATAGAGATTAGTTTTTTAGATCTTTTAAGACTTTATGGCTTTATGCTGCCAAGAATTTTGATTTTTACTTTACCTATAGCTTTTTTTATAGCTTTAACTTTGGCTTTTTATAGACTTTCTAAAGAAAATGAAAGTATAGTATTTTTTACATTAGGTTTTTCGCCTTTAAATTTAGCTAAATTTTTTCTACAGATTGCAAGTTGTGTAAGTGCTTTAATGCTTGTTGTGGCTTTGATTGTACTTCCTATTGTCTTTGAGCTTCAAGATAATTTTATTAACTACAAAAAAACTCAAGTTAAATTTAACTATAAAACAGGAGAATTTGGTCAGAAATTTTTAGATTGGATGATTTTTATTGAAAAAGAAGAAGCAAATGGATATAAAAATATTATTTTATATCATCCTAAAAAGCTAAAAACCGATAAAGAGCAATTTATCATTGCCAAAGAAGCCAAAGTATTATCAAAAGAAAATGGTCTTTCTTTTGAATTAAGCTCTGGTAAAATGTATAATTTTGAAGATAATCAAACTATGTTTATAGGAGATTTTGAAAAGCTTGTAATTAATACTCAAGTAGATAATTTAAATCCTAAAATAAAAAGTTTTTATGAATATTGGAGTGATATTTCCACAAATGAAGAAAAAGCAAAGGAATTTGTTATATATACTACGATCGCTCTTTTTCCTTTGGCAAGCACTCTTTTTGCTTTAAGTTTTGGTATAGTAACTTATCGCTATGAGAAAGGTTTTATTTATTTTGGTATGTTTGGGGTAATTGGTGTATATTTTGGACTTTTAAATATTTTTCATCAGCCGCCAATTTTATCTTGTATTTTAATCTTTTTAAGTGTATTTTTTATTTCATTTATATGTTTTAAGAAAATGATTTTAAGTCGTTATTAATGAAATTAAAGATTATTTTTTCTTATGATGGTTCGGCTTTTTTAGGATCTGCAAAACAACCTCATAAAAAAAGTGTTCAAGATAGTATTGAAAATGCTCTTTCTCATCTTGGAATTTACAATCCTTTTTTAATGGCTTCAAGAACAGATAAGGGAGTGCATGCCAATAACGCCACAGGTTGCGTGGAGTGTGGCAATCATTTTAAAGATTTAAATTACCTTAAAAATCAACTCAATAAATACACTCATCCTTTCATACATATAAAACAAATTCAAAAAGTAGAAAAAGATTTTGAAGTTAGGTTTGATGTTAAGGCAAGAGAATATCGTTATATATTTAATCACGATCGATTTAACCCTTTTTTATCGCGTTATGTTTATTTTTACCCCTCCTTCGACATTGATAAAGCAAGTGAACTTCTTGCTTTATTTAATGGAGAGCATAATTTTAAATTATTTCAAAAAGAAGGAAGCTCTATAAAAAATACAATAAGAAAAATGTATTTTACCAAGGCTTATACTTATAAGAGATTAAGTATTTTTACTTTTAGAGCTAATGGTTTTTTAAGAGCTCAAATTCGTTTAAGCGTGGCTAGCGTTTTAGCTGTCTTGGAAAATCGTTTAAGCAAGGAGCAACTTAAAGAACAAATTGAGGCAAAAAAAGAGCATTGCAGAGTTCTAGCTCCTCCTAATGGTCTTTATTTGCATAGAATTTTTTATTAATTAACATAAATTAATTTTTTTATTTTATTTTTTATATAAAATATAAGAAAAAAAGGAGAAAATATGAGCGAATATTATGTATATATTTTACTTATCCATTTAATTTGTGCTATATTTTTTGTAGGGTATTTATTTGTTGATATTTTTATTATAAGAAAAATAAAAAAGAATTATGCTAATTTTGATTCTAAACTTTTATCAAATACGGCGATTAAAATTATGCCTTTTATAGTTTTAATATTATTTTTAAGTGGAGGAATGTTAGCGAGTTTTCATTTTAAACCACTAAATGGTTATTTTGCTTTAAAAATTTTTTTAGCTTTAGTTATTTTTGTTTTAGTGTTATTTTCTTTATCTTGTCGTTTTATATTTAAAAAATCAAATCCTTTGGGTAAGATGATACATCCTATTGTTTTTATCTTAGCTATAATGATTGTAATTTTAGCGAAATTGATGAATTATTTTTTTATATCTTTTTGAGTAAAACCCCGCATTCTAAATGTTTGGTATGAACGAATTGATCAAAAAGTGCAAATTTTATAATTTGATGAGTTTTTAAAAGAAAATTTAGATTTTCTTTTAAGCTTAAAGGATTACAAGAAATATAAATAATACTGTCATAATTTTTTATTAAATTTATAACTTCTTTATCAAGTCCAGATCTTGGTGGATCAACTAAAACGTGAGAAAAGTTAAAATCATCAAGATTGATATGTTTTAAACGATTAAATTCCCTCTCTTTTTTAAAGGCTTTACTAAGTTCTTCGCTTGAAAGTCTTATAAAATCAATATTAGAAATTTGATTTAATGTACAATTTTTTAATGCAAATTGTATATTTTTTTTAGAAAGTTCTGTAGCTAATACTTTGTTAAAACAAGAAGCTAAAGCTATTGTAAAATTTCCATAACCACAATAAAGTTCTAATAAATCTTTTGTTTTTTCTTGTTTGAGTATTGTTAATACCCATTCTATCATTTTTTCATTTATTAGGGTGTTTGGTTGTATAAAACAATCATTGTCGAATTCATAGATAAATTCTTTATCAAAAATATTTAAATTTTGGGTAAGAATTTCTTTTTGAAAAACTAGTTTTTTCTTTTTACTTCTTGCAATAAGATTTAATTATAATTCTTTACTTAAACTAGAAAGTTCATTTTCTATTAAATTTATATCTTTATGATAAAGTAATGTGGTACTTAATTCTTTTTTACTTGCTAGAAATTCTACTCCAAAAAGTTTTTCTTTTAATAAATAATTTTTTTTTATATAATTGAGCAATAAAGGCATAATATCGCAGATTTTTTTATCGCAAAAATCTAGAGTATTAACAATATATTTTTTCTTAGTTTTTTCATCAAACATAGCATAAAATATATCATTATTTTCGTGATAAAAGGAAAGTTCAACTCTTGTTCTATAATGCTTAAAAGAAGATGGAAAAATTTGAAATTCTTCTTTATAGCTTTCTTTAAAAAGTTCTTTAATTTGTTTGATTTTTTCTTCTAGGGTATTGTCAATACATAATTTAGAAAAATCTTTCATTCAACTTTTTTTCCAATCATTCTTAGTAAAAATACAATAAGTATCAAATTTAAAGGTAAGACAATCCATACACTAAGCCCTAAAGAAATAGGCAAGTAACCAGTGATTAAAGAGATTGCACAAATAAATAAAGCATAAGGAATTTGAGTTCTAACGTGTTCCATATGATCACATTTAGCACTCATTGAAGAAAGTATAACATTATCTGAAATAGGTGAGCAATGATTTCCAAAAATAGCTCCTGTTAAAACACAACTTATATTAATAACCATATAATGATGTAAAGAATTTGGATCAAATTGATTTAGTTGTGCAATAGCATATGCTAAAGGAACAGCTAAAGGCATTAAAATACTCATTGTTCCATAGCTAGTTCCTATGGCAAAAGAAATTCCAGAAGCAAATAAAAATATAATCGAAGGAAGAACAAAAGATGGTAATTCTCCAACAAGAAGAGAAACTATATATTTTGAAGTTCCAAGATCTTTAACTATACTAGAAAGAGACCATGCAAGTAAAAGTAAAACTATGGTAAAAATCATAGTTTTCCAACCATAAATCCAAGTTTCTATTGCTTCTTTTAAATCAAAAATTTTTCTTTTAACTCCCATAAAAATAGCAACAATAGCAGAAAATAAAGCTGATTGAAATAAAACTATGGAAGAATCTGCATTTCCAAAGGTTGTTCTAAAAGCATAAAAAGACAAAGGATTTTCTTTAACTTGTTTTAATTCATCTGCTTCTAATACGCTAAGTCCATTAAAATAAAAACCAACAATACAAAGAAAAATTAGAACAAAAATAGGAACAATAGCACTTGAAGCCTTGATATTAATATGTTCTTTTGGTGCTAAAAATTGATCTTCTAATTCAGCTGTATTTAATGCTTGAGATTTTATTTTTGGTGCTACCTCTCCTGTAGTTCTAGCTCTTATTTCTGCGTGATACATTGGTCCAAATTCTCTTTTCATTAGTGCTGTCATTAAAACAAAGAAAAGCATAAAAATATTATAAAATCTATAAGGAATAGTTTCTAAAAAAATTCCAAAAGCACTAATATCTTCTATACCTATATGTTTATAAGCATTTTTAATTAAAGAAACTTCAAGACCTATCCAAGTAGAAATAATAGCTATCCCAGCAACTGGAGCAGCAGTTGAGTCTATAATAAAAGCAAATTTTTCTCTTGAAATTTTAAATTTATCTGCTAAAGGACGCATAATAGGACCAACAATTAATAAGTTTGCATAATCATCAAAAAATATTAAAAGACCTATAAACCAAGTATTTACTTGAGCACTTATAGCAGATTTAGCTTTTTTTGCAAAATTTAAAGCTATAGCTTTGGCTCCACCCATTTTGGTAACAAGGGCTACTAATCCTCCTATACATAAAATTTGTAAAATAATTCCAGCATTTAAAGGATCTGAAGTTGAGTGTAAAATATAAGAAATCATTTTTGTAAATGATTCTAAAAGAGCATTGTAAATATTTAAAAATTGTATTTTTTGGCTTAAAAAAATATTGGAAGATAAACTTAAAAGAAAAGTCCCGCTTAAAACTCCAGCAAACAAAGATAAAATAACATCCTTTGTAATAAAAGCTAAAGCAATTGCTATAATAGGTGGAACGAGGGTAAAAAAACCATATAAATTAGCATTAACATCAGCATTTCCAAACAATACAAGGGGCATTAAAAAAATTAATACAATTCTCATGAGAACCTCTCTATATGAAAACCATTCCAAGTTTGTGTAATTGGCATAAGTTCTATTTCATTAATATTAATGTGTTCTGGAAGATTAATAATAGAAACAATAACTTTTGCTATATCATTTGCACTGATAAATTTGGTATTTTCATAAATTTGTTCTGCCTTTTTTTTATCCCCTTTAAAACGAATTTCTGAGAATTCTGTTTTACAAAGTCCTGGAGCTATATTGGTAACTTTAATATTGCTTGATCTTAAATCATTTCTCAATGCAAAAGAAAATTGTCTTACAAAAGCTTTTGTGCCACAATATACATTACCACCAAAATAAGGATTTGTTGCTGCTACTGAACCTATGTTAAAAATATAAGCATTTTTTTGTTTTCTAAGTATAGGAATGATTGCTCTTGCAATATATAAAAAACCTTTAATATTTGTATCAACCATAGTATCTATATCTTCTAAACTTAAACTATCAAATTTATCTTGATTAAGAGCAAGTCCTGCGTTATTGATTAAAACATCAATATTTTTAAATTCTCTAGGTAGATTTTTAAGTTCTATATTTATTTGCTCTTTATTACGCACATCTAGCACAATGGTATAAAGTTTGTCTTTAAATTCTTCTTTTAAAAGAGCTAGTCTTTCTTTGCGTCTTGCTATAGCTATAACTTTAAAACCTTCTTGAATTAAAGCTTTTACGCAAGCTTCTCCAAAACCAGAACTAGCACCTGTAATTAAAGCTGTTTTCATTCTAAAGAGCCCCCATAAAATAAATTTTCATTAGGCTTAAGACCTAAAGATTGCAAGTATTTAGCATTTTCTTCTTTTTTAGCAGCTAGAGCAAAATCTAAAGCATTAAAACCTAGATCATCTTTCTCAAAAAGTTTTGCACCTTTTTGAACTAAAAGTTTTAAAATTTCTACATTTGCATATGCTGCAGCGTGCATTAAAACATTTTTAGAAGTATGATCAAGTGCACAAAAGGTTATAAAATAGGGTGTATTGCTTTCTATATTAGCGCTTAATGCCAGTTTTTCGTTATTGTTAATATATTTATGATTTACATCTGCTTTATTATTAAGTAAAAGTTCAATTATATCTTTTTTTTGGAATTCTATAGCATAAAAAAGAGGAGTTTTACCAAAAGCATTTCCTTGATTTACATTTGCCCCTTGTTCAATTAGAAATTTTGTATTTTGATAATTTTCTAAAGCATAGAAAATAGCACTTTCATATCCCTCATTAAGATCAGCGCCAAAATTTAAAAGAGTTTGAATAATTGTTATATCTCTTTGATTTAATAATGCAGATCTTAATGCTATAGTAAGCTCCGATTTAGTAGGGTTATTTGCATAAATAAAATCTTTTAAACAGATTTCATCACAATTTTTATTTTCAAGTATTTGCGATATCTTAGAAATCTCTTTTATAATTCTTGTTTCACCAACCGCCCAATTTAAAAATTCATTTAGAGCTTGTTTTGCTAAAAAATTTGCCATTTCTTTGTTTAGATTAAATGTTTTTTGATAATAATCTTCTAAAGGTTTTAAACCATCATTATATTTTTGCCAAAAAGATTGATAAAGTCTAAAATTTCCTATACTTTGATAAGCCCAATATTTAAAGTAAATATTTAATGCTTGATATTTTTTATCAAGATCTATTTTCTTTTGAAATTCTTTTTGATAGTTTAAAGGATCAAGTGAAATTTTTAACAATAAAAGATTAAATTCTGTAAGTTTAGGTAAATAAGATATGCCTGAACAAGAACTATTGCTTCCTCTTATTTCATTAGAAATTTTATAAAGATCTTTTGTAAAGATTACATTTTTTAGAGACTCTTTGCAATTATCAATTTTATCTACAATACTTTGATCAGATAAGTCAATTTTTTGATTTAAAATATCATTACAATTAAAAGCCAATATATATGAAAAAGATAAGATAATGAAAAATAAAAATTTCAATTTAGTCCTTCTTTGTGTTAAAATTTAGGTTTAAAATCGACATTTGATTTGTAATTTTTACTTAAAATAATTATGTGAAGCAGGATAATATATTTTTCTTTATTTAAGGATAAATAATGTTTAAAATTTGTTTTAAATCTCCTTTTTGTTACTTATCTCTACATAGTGATGGAAATTTTTTAACCAAAGTTAATTTTTATGAAAACTATTTTGAAGATAAAAGTTGCAAGATATTAGAACAAGCAAAAGAAGAATTAAATCTTTATTTTTTAGGAAAATTAAAAAATTTTAAAACACCTTTAAAATTTACGGGAAGCGAATTTGAGCAAAAGGTTTATAAAGCTTTGCTTCAAATTCCTTATGGAACTTTACTTACTTATAAAGATGTAGCTTTGAAAATATCTCATCCTAAAGCTTTTCGTGCTGTGGGTAATGCTAATTCTAAAAATGATATTCCTATTTTTATCCCTTGCCATAGAGTTGTAGCAAGCAATGGGATTGGTGGATATAATGGTGGTTTAGAAATTAAAAAATTTTTAATTGAGCTTGAAAAATCAGTTAAATAAATTTGATTCTTCTATTTGATCTTGTAAATAAAGATCTTTAATATACCTTCTATCTTTATCTAAAATAAGACAATATTTAAAATCTTTATTTTTTAAATCAAAAATATGAGAATAAGAAAAATCACAAAATAAAGAATTTTTTAAAGCACATTTAAAACCTTTAATATTTTTAAAATTTTCTCTAAAAAATTCAAAATCATTTTCATTAAAAACAAAAATAAGAGCTTTATCACTTTTTCCAAATTCAGCAATTGTAAAATTATGATATATAAAATAAATCTGAAAAAAATCAAGTTTATTTAGATTAAAGCGAATATTATGTTTTTTTTCCTGTAAAAAAAGTATAAAATCAGCAAAAGTTTGTGCATAGATAAAAGGAAGCTTTAAATTTTTAAAATATATATTTTCGCAAATTAAATTGCTATAAAAAGGGCTTGAACTTTCTAATAATTGAAAATCAGCTTTATGAAGTTTTATAAAATTAGCACAAAGCTTTAAAATATAATTTTCATTACCACAACAAAAAATTTCATTTTTATCAGCTTTGATTAAAGAATTAAAATCTAAAAAGATATTTTCTTGTAAATTTTTTAAATGAAATATTTTTGAAAAATGAATTTCATTAGGATTGCATAATAAAAATTCACATTCTTTTTCTTCACATAAAAAACGTAAAAGTCTAAAAATAGATGTTTCTAAATTTGAACTTTGTAAATAGAAAATTTCTTTATCAAGAATAGGAATTTCTTTTTCATAGATAATAACAAAAGCGCCTTTTTTAATAGCTTCTTCTATCGCATTTTCATCATTTGAAAAAAAAGCATAAGCATATTTTACTTCATTTAAACTAAGGCTAAAGCCTTCAACACTTAAGACTTTGCCTTCATTAATAATTTTTGTATTTAGAAGTTCATTGAGATTTGAAATATTCATCCTATTAAAGAGCCATTTTTTACCAGTTGTTCAGGAGTGATTAATACAAGTTTATCTCCACTTTTAGCACTAAGTATCATACCATCACTTTCATATCCAAAAATCTTAGCTTTTTTAAGATTACTCAAAACACAAATTTGTTTTCCTATTAATTCTTTTGGATTGTAATGCTTGGCAATTCCCGAAACGACTTGTCTTATTTCTTTATTGTCAAGTTCAAGTTCAAATTTTAAAAGTTTATCACTTCCTTGTATTGCTTGACAGTCTTTAACCAAGGCTATTTTAATTTCAATTTTGGAAAAATCTTCTATTTTAATTTTTGCTTTACTTTCTTCTTTTATTTCATTTTCTTTTTGACTTTTTTGCTCAATTTTAGGAAATAAAGCTTCACAAGGAGAAGCTTTAAAATCTAAAAGTTCATTATTTAAAATAAGCTTTTGATAAGTTTCATTTGATATTTCAAAATTTAAAGCATTGGCAACTTTTTTTGTGCTTTTTGGTAATGCTGGATTTAAAAGTATGCTAACTTGCGCTAAGATATTTGCACAAAGGGAAATTAAAGCATTTGCTTTTTCATTTGCATTATTTTTAACTAAATTCCAAGGTTCATATTTGCTTATGCTTAAATTTGCTACATTTAAAGCTTTAAAAAGCTCTTCTAAATAATGATTAGTTTGTAAAATTTCTAAAAAATTAATAGCTTCTTTTAAATGCTTTTTTGCTTGATTGTATTCTTCATTAAAATATTTTAAAACATCTTTGCATTCTATATAATTTTGAGAATATTTTGCACTCATTCCTATAATACGCCCAAGTAAATTTCCAAATTCATTACTGAGTTCTGCATTGATGTGATTGGTTAAAGATTGTTCATTAAAATCTCCATCATTGCCAAAAGATACCTCTTTAAGAAGAAAATATCTAAAAGCTTCCAATCCATAGGTATTAGCAATTTTTCTAGGATCTACTATATTGCCTTTAGACTTGCTCATTTTTTCACCATCTTGTATCCACCATCCGTGTGCTGCTATAAATTTAGGCAGAGGTAAATCTACGCTCATTAAAAAGGCAGGCCAGTAAATAGCATGAAAGCGTAAAATATCTTTTCCTACTAAATGTATATGTGCAGGCCAAAATTTTGAATTTTCATTTTGCAAGGAACTTACATAAATAAAAAGCGCATCAAGCCAGACATAAATAATATGTTTATCATCTTTTAGTTCTTTTGGGAGTTTAATTCCCCAATTAAAACTTGTTCTAGTAATAGAAAGATCTCTTAAACCATTTTGAACAAAATTAATAAGTTCATTTTTTTTATTTTTAGGCAGTATAGGATCGGCTTCTTTATACCATTTTAAAATTTTATCTTGATATTTTGAAAGTTTAAAAAAATAACTTTCCTCTTTTAAAAGAGAAGTTTCTTTACCACAATCAGGACAACAAAGATGGTTAATTAACTGTGTTTGAGTGAAGAAGCTTTCGCAAGAAATACAATAATGCCCTTCATATTCATCTTTGTAAATATCTCCTTTTTCATACATTTTTAAAAAAACATTGCGAACAAAATCAATATGTTTTTGATCTGTAGTTCTTGCGTATATATCATAAGTAATTTCAAATTCATCCCAGAGTTTTTTAAATTCTAAGCTTATTTTATCGGCATATTCTTTAGCGGAGTTATTACGATTTTTAGCTGCTTGTTCTATTTTTTGTCCGTGCTCATCTGTACCTGTTAAAAATTTTGTCTCATATCCTTGTAAGCGGTAAAATCTTGCCATTGTATCAGCTAAAATTGTAGTATAAGCATGACCTAGATGAGGTTTGTCATTTACATAATAAATTGGTGTAGTTATATAACGCATATTTTTCCTTTAATTAAATTTCTAAAAGTCAAAACCACCTTCATTTTTACCTTTTGACATACTATTATAAACTGCATCAACATAATTTTTACGTGTTTGACAAGTAAAAATTTCAGGGCAGTTATAACAAGAAGTGAAATTTTTTGTTTTTTGACAATTTTCTAGTTTTTCTTTATTTTGTTTTAAATTTTCTTCAAAACTATCAAGAGTAGCTATCTCTTCCATATTTAATTAACCTTGTTAAAATTTAAAAGTTTTTGAATTTCGTATTTTGATCCAAAAAAACAAGGTGTAGTAGAATGAATCGCGTTAAATTTAAGATCCAATAAAGAAGTGTTATCTCCATTACTTGTAAGACCTCCAGCTTTTTCAATAATAAAAGCCAAAGGAAAGACTTCAAAAAATACTCTTAATTTTCCATTTGGAGCATCCTCTGTAGCAGGATAGCTAAATAATCCACCTTTTTTCATTAAAATTTGATGTATATCACTTACCATAGCTCCAGAATATCTTAATCTATAACCCTCATTAAATAATTCTTGTATAAATTTTTTATGCTTATTGCTCCAAAATTTTTGACTTCCTCCTGTTGCGTTGATTTTTCCTTTTTCTTGCATATGAAGTTCTTGTATGAAAGTAAAATGATTGTTTTGATCTAAGCGATAAAGTTTTGGTAAATCTTCACAAATTACAAGCTCAAGTCTAGCTCCATATATACTATAAACAGCTGCTTTTAAATTTTTTGCATCAGCTTTTTGTTCATAAATGGCGAAAATAGAACCTATAGCAAAATTTACATTCATTAAAGAAGATCCATCTAAAGGATCATAGGCTATGATATATTTAGCTTTTTCATTGATTATTAATTCTTCTTGTTTTTCTTCGCTAATTAAAGCTTTAATATTAGGGCATTCTTTTAAGGTATTGGTAATAATTTGATCACTTAAAATATCGAATTTAAGTTGAGTATCTCCTGTGTTATTTTGAGTTTTTTCATAAGAAGTATCTGGAAATTTAAGTTCATTTGAAATTTTAATTACAGCTTTTTTTATAAAATCAAAAATTTCTTGCATATTTTTTCCTTATAGTTTTTTTGCGTGATTTAAAATATAAGTATAGATCCCCTCTATATCATCTAAATAAAGCCATTTAAGATTTTTATTTGTTATTTCTTTATAAGAAGCAATAGCATTTGAAAAGGCAAAATAACTTTCATCAATCTCTTTACAAAATACGCTAATTCTTGGAAGATCAAGTGTTTTTAAGCCTTCAACCAAACATATATCAAAATCTTTAACCATTTTAATGCTTTCTAAAATATTGCGCTCTTGGTGCGAGAAAAATGTTGTTCTAGTAGGACTTAAAACTATAACTTCAGCCCCGCTTTGAAAAAAGCGAAAACTATCTTTTCCGTTAAAATCAAATTGGGCTTTATCAGAAGGATCGTGCTTTATGATTAATACTTTAAGATTATTTTGTATCATTTTTTGCGCAATCTTTGTTATCAATGTTGTTTTACCAGAATTTGAAGGTCCGCTAAAAGCCATAATAGATTTCGTCATTTTTTCTCTTTGGATATTTTTTAAGAATTATACCTTATTTAAAGCAAAAAATAGAGACAAAAAGTTATAATTACTAAAAATTTTAAGGCTTATTAATGAAAATTTTTATTTCAATATTTATTCTTTTTTTATTTAATGCTTGTTCTTTAAAAAATGACAAAATTACCGAAGTTAATCTAAAAACGCAAACTTTAATGTTTTCTCAAAAAAAGAAAATTGATGATGAGAATTTAAGTTTTGTAGTTACCTTAAGCTATTTAAATCCTATTTTAGATGAGAAAACAAAAGAAGATGAATTTGCATTACAAATTACCCCTAATTTATTAAATACAAACCATTTAAAAGCTTATATTAATGATAAAGAAGCTATTGTAGTTAGAATAAAAAAAGATAGTGAATATTTAAAATATTTATTTCAAAATGAATTTACTGACTATTTTAAATTTTCATTGCCTTCAAATCAAAATGAAACAAATCTTAAAGTCAAGATTTGTTTAAATCATTGTTTTGAATTAGATTTTCAAAAATATCCGAAATCTTTATATTATCGTTCAGAAGATATCGATACACAATATAATTAGCCAAAACTTTTTTTCCATAAATTCTACTTTCTTGATAAGGAACAAGCTCCATTGATAAAAATGGTTCAAATTCTCCTTTTTTAAAAAGATCCTTTCTTGCTAACATCCTTTTAGTAAATCCTATACCTCCATTATAGGCATAAGCGATAAAAAGAGGTGAATTTAAATGAGTTTCAAGATAATCTAAATGATGATTAGCAAAATAATAAGCTGTTTTAGGATTAAACATTAAATCTTGATCAAAATTATCAATTTTTAATTCTTTATTACCAATATGATTGGCTAAAAATGGCATAAATTGCATAATTCCTAAAGCATAAGAAGTTGAAATAGCAGTTGGAATAAAGCGACTCTCTTGTCTTGCAATGGCTAAGATTAAAGCCTGTCTTTTGGTATCATAATCTTTTATAAATTCATAATAGGGTGTTATAAAATAATGATTTTTAAATTTATAAAGCCTTTCTAAAATATAGGCATAAAT
>NZ_JAENKR010000035.1:0-13855 GCF_016598965.1 Campylobacter sp. TTU-622 | reverse complement strand
GATTTAAATATTAGTTTAAATTGGGTAGAAATGAATTTTGATGGATTAATTCCTGCTTTAAAAACTGGTAAAATTGATATGATAGCTTCTGCTATGAGTGTTACAGAAGAAAGAAAGAAAAATGCTGATTTTAGCAATACTTATTATATGACTAAAAATCTTTATATCAAAAGAAAAGATGATACAAGCTTAACAACTAAAGATGACTTAGCAAATAAAAAAATAGGTGTTCAACTTGGAACCTTGCAAGAAAATGCTGCTAAGAATATTAAAAATGCAATAGTTGAAGCAAATGCTGATTTAAATGTTGCTATATTAGCTCTTAAAAATAAAAAGATTGATGCAATCATCTTAGATAAAGATGTTGCCAAAGGATACTTAGAACAAAATACTGATCTTAGTTCTTTTTTTGAAGAAGATGATGGAAGCAGTGGATTTAGTTTTGCTTTTGACAAAGATAAACAAAAAGAACTTATAGAAAAAATTAACCAAACTTTGGAAAAACTTAAGCAAAATGGTATATATGAAAACTTGCTTATAAAATATCAATTAAAATAAGAATTATCTTAATCTTAATAAGGCTTTCTCTAAAGCCTTAAAAAAATAATCAATATCCTCTTTTGTATGTGTATAATGCAAACTAACTCTCAACCATCCTGGTCTTTGTGTAATCTTAGCATTATCTTTAAGATTTAATAAATCATGCCCATAAGGTCCAGCACAAGTGCAACCTGCTCTTGTTTCTATGTGAAATTTTTTACTAAGCTCGTAAGATAGATCAAAAGGTGAAATTCCTTTAATATTAAAAGAAAAAATAAGTAATCTTTTATATAAATTTTCCGCATAAAGCTTTAAATCATTAATCTCTTTTAACCTTAAAAAAAAGTATTTTTTTAAATTTTCTTCAGCTTTGTGTATTTGTTTTAATCCAATTTCATCTTTAATCTTAAAAGCTAAACTAGCTCTTATGAGTTGTAAAATTCCAGGAGTTCCACCCTCTTCCAAAGCTTCTTCATTGCAAAGATAGCATTGAGTTGTTCTTGAAACATATCCAACAGTTCCTCCTGCTGCAAAAGATGGTTTAGAGCCACAAAGATTTTTTTTAATCACCAAAATTCCGCATCCTCCAATACCGCCTATTAATTTATGAGAACTTATAAATAAAGCATCATAAAATTTACAAGATATATTTTTATAAGGAATAAAACTTGTAGCATCAAAAGCAACAATACCTTTATAAGACCTAACTAATTTAGAAATTTTTTCATAATCACTTAAAACACCTGTAACATTAGAAGCTAAAGAAAAACTTGCAATGATTTGTCTTTTTTTATTTTTTTCTAAAAGTTTTTCTAAAAAAATAAAATCAATTTCTCCGTTTTTATCAAGAGGAACTCTAATACATTCACAAAGCCCTTCTCTAAATGATAATTCATTGGAATGATGCTCATAAGGACCTACAATAACTAAAGGTAATTTTTTAATATCCATATCTTTAAAATATTTTTCTTTTATTTTAGGTGGAACATAAATTCCTAGCAATTCTTGGAATTTTTTTATAGCACTTGAAGATCCTGTACCACAAGAAATTAAAGCAAAATTATTATCCAATTTTAAACTTTTTTTAATATCTTTTCTTGCATTTTCATAATGCATTTGAATTTTAAAAGAATGCAAAGAACTATCAGAATGGGTATTAGCATAAAAAGGCAAAATCTTTGAAATTTTTTTTTCTACGCTTTTTAGTGCTAAAGCACTTGCTGCGAAATCAAAATAATAACTTCCTTTTTTTAAAATAATATCTTTTCTTAAATCTTCAATTTCCAAATACAATCCTTTAAAAATTTGCTAAAATTATACAATAATAATTTTTATATAAAGGAAAAATATTACTTTTAGCACATTTGCAAAAACACATTCTTATCTACCAGCTGAACAATTATTTGATTTTTATAGTGTTTTTGATGGATTAAATATTTCTTATTTTTCTTTACCTTTTTTTGAAAGTATTGAAAATATACTTCTTAAAAATTATACTTCGTTAAATCAACAATTTTCTTTTGATTTTTTAAGCTCTTACGCTTTAAATCTTTTAGCAAAAAATAGTAGAAAAATTTATTCTATTAACAGAAAAATCAATCATTTTAAAGCAAAAGCTATTAGCAATCATTTATTAGAAACAGGGATTTTAAAACTAGAAAAAAGCAAAGAAGAAAAAATAAAAAAAGATAAAAGAAATAAAATAAAAAAAGAGCTAAGAGGGTATGTTATACAAGATAAATTTATTTTTAAAAATCATTTTTTAAGATTTTTTTTTAGATTTTTAAAACCTTATGAACATTTAATTTTAGAGAAAAAATTTGATTTTATTTTAAATTTAATTCAAAAAGAATTAGAGCATTATCAAGGATTCTGTTTTGAACAATTAGCAAGAGAATTTTTAGAAAAAAAATTCAATATCTATCCTGTTGAAAGTTATTGGGATAGAAAATTAGAAATTGATTTATATTACAAAGATAACAATTTAAGTTTTATTGGGGAAGTTAAATTTAAAAATAAAAAAATTTGCAAAAATATTTTCAATGAACTTCAAAAAAAAGCTGAAATCTTAAATTTAAATGTTGATTATTATATTATTTTTTCAAAAAATGGCTTTAGCAAAGAGCTCAATAAAAAACAAAATGAAAAATTACTTTTATTTGAACTAAAAGATTTTGAATTCTTATTTAAGGAAGATATATGAATGAAAATATACTTAAAAGTCTTGATTCTAATGAAAAAGAAACTTTACAAGAAGGACTAAAAAATTTAATCGAACAAACCTATGTAATAGAAAATGAATATAAAATTTTAAATGAAAGCTATAACTCTTTAAGAGCAATGGTAAGCGAGATTATAGAAGTTTTACCTACTTGTTTATGGATATTAGATCCTAAAAAAAATATCATCTTGCAAAATCATCAAGCTTTAAAAAATAAAAATTTATTAGAACAAATTAGCTTAGATAAAGAGCATTATGAATTGGAATTTGAGACAAAATTTTACACAATTAAAATCATTAAACAAAGTGATAAAACTATCATAAGTGCTACAGATATAAGCGATGAAAAACGTAACGAAAGACTTGCTAGCATGGGGAGTGTTGCTGCTCATTTAGCCCATGAAATTAGAAATCCGATAGGTTCTATTTCTTTACTTGCCTCTACTCTTTTCTCAAGAAGTGAGTTAAAAAACAAGCATATTGTACTAGAAATTCAAAAAGCTATTGCAAGGGTTGAGCGTATAGTAAATTCTACCCTACTTTTTACTAAAGGTGTTCATATAAATCTTCATACTTTTAATCTTTTAGAATTAAAAGAAGAATGCGAACAAGCCATTAATTCTTATAATTTTTATTCGGACATAGAATTTGATATTTCTTTTTTTAGTTTAAATATCCAAGCAGATAAAGCCCTTATTAGCTTGGTTTTGCAAAATTTAATTTATAATAGTATTGATGCAATTGAAGAAAATGAAAGTAAAAATCCTAAAATCCAAATTAAAGCTTCTTTGAAAAAAGAAACTCTAATTATAGAAGTTTTTGATAATGGAATCCAAATTAAAGATGAAAATTTAGTTTTTGAAGCATTTAAAACTACCAAACTTAAAGGCAATGGACTTGGACTTTGCCTTTGTAAGCAAATTATAGAAGCTCACAAAGGAAAAATTGGCTTTAAAAAAGATCCTAAAAATTTTTATTTTACCCTACCTTTATGAGCTACATCTATTAAGAATGTGCTCGCTTATACTATCAGAAATAATAAAATCTGTATGATAAAGCAAACAAGATCCAGAATTTATAATCCTTAAAACCAATTTTTTATTTCCTTTTTCATTTGGATTGTGTGCGTTTCTAGCAATTTCATGTATCTCATAAACAAGTTCACGATTTAATTTACTTAAATCAAGCTCTATAATATTATTTTCAAATTCTTTTGGCTCTTTAATAAAATCTTGTTTTTTATAATTTTTCGAATTTACTTTTAAAGCTTTATATTCTGTATTTTTTAACTCTTCTAAAGTTTTTACATCTTTTAAAGAAAAACTTACCTTACCTTCATCGCTTTTGTAATGAAGAAAAAATCCATAAGCTAAATTCTTGCTTTTTTCATCTTTATAAATTTTTTCTATTTTTTCAATATTTGATTCAAAAACAGTAATTTCATAAGAAGAATAAAAATCTAAAATTTCAAGCCTTGCAAAACGTTTATTATTTTTACTTACCATAGATTTAAAATCTTCCATTTTTCCAACATTTAAAAGCTCTCCACCTCCTTTTAACTCTGAAAAATCTATGCTTTTTGTATATTCTATATCTTTAATATCATCAAAAAAACTATCAAGTGGATGACCTGAAACATAAATTCCTAAGATTTCTTTTTCATAATTTAGTTTTTCCATCAAATCAAATTCTTCTGGAGTAGAAATAATATCAACTTTAACATCTTGAGTTAATTCATCTTCTCCAAATAAAGAATTAGCAATATTTCTTCTTATTTCTGCTACTTGTCTTGAAATATCACCTAAATTATCAAGATTATTAAATAAACATTTTCTTGTATAGCCAAATTCATCAAATGCGCCTGATTTTATCAAACTTTCTAATGTTCTTTTATTAATTTTAGTTGGATCAATTTTGCTAAGAAAATCAGTAATACCTTCAAATTCTTTATCTTTTCTTATTTCTAAAATATTTTCAACTGCAGGAATACCAACACTTTTAATTGCTCCAAGTCCATAAACAATAGCATCTTTACCATCTTCAAGCTCTATAGCACTAAATTCACGGATAGCTTTATTAATATTAGGGGGTAATAATTTTATGTTCATTCTCTTCATCTCTTCGATATAAGTAGCAACTTTATCAACATTATTTTCTTCGCTTGTTAAAAGCGCTGCCATAAATTCACTCGGATAATAAGTTTTTAAATAAGCCGTTTGAAAAGTAATAAGTGCATAAGCAGCAGAATGAGATTTATTAAAACCATATCCTGCAAATTTTAAAATAAGCTCCCAAAGATCTTCGGCATCTTTTCTATTGTAGCCTTGATTTTGCGCTCCATCTGCAAATTCATCTTTAAGCTTTTTCATTTTTTCGGGATCTTTTTTCCCCATAGCGCGACGTACTACATCAGCACCTCCTAAAGAAAAACCTCCAATAATTTGAACTATTTGCATTACTTGTTCTTGATAAACTATAACCCCATAGGTTGGTTCTAAAATATTTTTTAATACATCAAAAGGATATTTAATATCTTTTAAACCGTGTTTTCTATCGATAAAATCATCAAGCATTCCTGATTCCATAGGACCTGGACGATAAAGAGCCAAAACCGCAATTAAATCTTCAAATCTTTCTGGCTTCAATCTTGCATTTAAGCTTTGCATTCCATCAGATTCTATTTGAAAAATACCTAAAGTATTTCCACTTTGTATAGTTTTATAAACTTTAGGATCATTTACATCTATGCTCTCCCAAATAATATCTTTGTTATAGCGTTTTTTTATAAGATTAATAGCATTGTTAATTACTGTTAAAGTTTTCAAACCCAAAAAGTCAAATTTAATCAAATCAACATCTTCTAAATGATCCTTAGAATACTGAGTGACTAAATGTCTTTCGTCATTTTTACTCTGTCTAAAAAGAGGGGTTTTTTTCCATAAAGACTCATTAGAAATTACAACACCAGCTGCATGCATACCTGCATTACGATTTAATCCCTCTAATGCTTTTGCATATTCCCAAACCTCTAAACCTTTAGGATGTTTTTCTATAAATTCTTTAATTTTTGGTTCTTTTTCATAAGCTGCTTCAAGAGTTATCTTAAGCTCTTCTGGAATAAGTTTAGCAAGTTCATCTGCATCAGCTATACTCATATCACAAACTCTAGCAACATCACGGATTACACCACGTGCTAAAAGCTTACCAAAGGTAATAACTTGTGCAACTTTATCAGAACCATATTTATCAATCACATAATCAATTACTTCAGAGCGTCTATCTTGACAAAAATCAACATCAATATCGGGCATAGAAACACGCTCAGGGTTTAAAAATCTTTCAAAAAGCAAATTATAGGGCAAAGGATCAATATCGGTTATCTTTAAACAATAAGAAACCAAGCTTCCAGCAGCTGAACCTCTACCTGGACCAACAGGAATTCCTTTATCTTTAGCTACCTTAATAAAATCATGGACTATAAGCATATAGCCTGAAAACTTCATATTTTTAATAATTTGTATTTCTAAATCTAATCTTTTTTTATATTCTTCATGTTTCTCTTTATCAATAAATTTAAGTCTCTCATCAAGTCCTTTTTTGCAAAGATATTCAAAAACTATATCATCATTATCAAAACTAAATTCTTTTTCTTGATCTTTTAAAACTAAACTATACTCTTTTGCATATTCACGCGTAAATTTAAAATTTGGAGGAGTTGGGTTGCCAAGATTTAATTCTAAATTACATTTATTAGCTATTTCTTGTGTATTTTCAATAGCTTCTGGAATATCAGCAAAAAGTTCGCTCATTTGTTGTGGAGTTTTTACATAAAATTCATGAACACTATGACGCATTCTATTAGGATCATTAAGTTTTTTTCCCATAGCTATACACATAAAAACCTCATGTGCTGCAGCTCTTTCTTTGAAAGTATAATGCGTATCATTAGTAGCTATAATTTTAATATCTAATTCTTTTGAAAGTCTGATAATATCATCATCAATAATCCTTTGATCATTGATACCATGACGCATAATTTCTAAATAAAAATCATCTTTAAAGACTTTTTTATACCAAAGAGCTGCTTCTTTTGCACTTTCATATCCCTTTGCACCAAAACGAGCATTTCTTTCATTTTGGTTATTTAAATGCCAATTTACCTCGCCTTGCAAGCAAGCAGAGGAACAAATTAAACCTTCGCTATGTTTTTCTAAAATTTTTTTATTGATACGCGGATAATAATATAAGCCTTTAATATAACTTTGAGAGCTTAAATACATTAAATTTTGATAGCCTATTTCATTTTTAGCGTACAAACAAAGATGAAATCTTTGTCTTGAACTTTTATCACTGATATCATCGTGATTATGTAAATAAGCTTCAAGTCCTATAATAGGCTTTATACCTTTTGCTTTCATTGTTTGATAAAAATCAATAGCCCCAAACATATTGCCATGATCTGTCATAGCAACACTAGTTGCACCCTGACTTTTCAAAGTATCAGCAAGTTCTTTAAGCTTATTAGCTCCATCAAGTAAAGAATATTCTGTATGTAAATGAAGATGGGTAAATTGACTCATTAATTTCCTTAAAAATTAAATTCTTAAGGAAATTATAGAATTCTAATTCTAAATTTTTTAAAAAAGTTATATAAATTTAAACTAAAAATTTTAATTTATACTTTTAAGCAAAGGAACAAGCATAGCCTTGTATAAAACTTCATAAATTTCTTCACCACATAAAGCTTTTACAAGCTCTAATCCAAATAAAACAGCAGTTGCAGGTCCAGCACTTGTGATAATATTTTTATTGACACATACAGCTTTATTAACCCAAACTCCATTAAGCATTTTTTCACAACCTGGATAACAAGTAAATTCTCCTTTTAAAACTCTAGCTTCATTAAGGACAATGGGCGATGCGCAAATAGCGCCAATAATTTTTCCATTAGAATTGAGTTTTTTAATGATATTTAAAATTGTAGCATTTGCCTTAAGATTACTCATGCCCTCAAAACCACCGGCCAGAGCAATAGCATCAAATTCTTTATCTTCAATATCATCAAGAATAAAATCAGCCTTAATTTGAATACCGTGTGCTCCACTGACTATAAGCTCTTTATTTAAAGAGCTTATATATATCTCAAGATTATCACTTAAGACACTAGCTCTTTTTAAAACATCACTTATCCCTATAAATTCAAGTTCTTCAAAACCTTGAGCTAAGGGAATTAAAACTTTTTTAATCATTTTATTTCCTTTTATATCTTTTTTCTCTCTCATTTCTTAATTTTGCTTTTTCTTGAATTTGGTGGTTAAAACCTACAATCAAACATATCATAAAAATAAAAAATAAAGTCGTAATAATCCAATCAAACATAGCTAAAACCACTAAAAATTTATAAAAAATTGTAACACAAAAATTTAAATTTTAAAGAAAAAATCAAGAGATTTTTTAATAAAATAAGTCCTTTTTATTTTGTGATTTTAAGGTTGAAAATTGACTCAAAAAAATATCAAAACTTTTATTTTTTTTGCAATAATAATTCTTTGGGGTTATTTTTCTTTTCCTATAGAAATTTTACAAGTTAATGTAAATAATGAACTTCAATATACCTATACAGAAGATGCTAAAGCTTATGTTAAAAGTTATTTTACTACTTTACTTTTAACCATTTCTAGTATTATTATTGGTATAGTTTTAGGATTTTCTTTGGCTATCTTAAGATTTTCAAAAATTAAATTTTTAAACCTTCTTATAGATGAATATATTGATATTATACGTGGCACACCTGTAATTTTACAGCTTATGATTTTTGCCTTCGTTATTTTTACTTTTGTTGATAATCTCTATGCAGCTATTTTAGCTTTAGGACTTAATAGTTCAGCTTATATTGCAGAAATTGTTCGTGCTGGAATTAATAGTGTAGATAAAGGACAAATGGAAGCAGCAAGAGCCATGGGATTAAGTTATAAAATCACTATGAAAGAGATTATTTTACCTCAAGCTATAAAAAGTACTTTACCTGCACTTGCAAATGAATTTATTTCTTTATTTAAAGAAACTTCCGCTGTTGGTTTTATAAGTGTTTTAGATATCACAATGCAAAGTAAAAGCTTACAAGCTTTACTTTATAATCCAAAACCTATTATATTTACAGGACTTATATATTATATCAATGTAAAAATATTTACTCTAATTGTACAAAAACTTGAAAAGAGATTAAATAATAATGATTAAAATAAAAAATTTATCAAAAAAATATGGAAATTTAAATGTTTTAAAAGATATTAATATACAAATTAATAAAGGTGATATCATTGCTATTATTGGACCTAGTGGTAGTGGTAAAAGTACATTTTTAAGATGTATTAATAAACTTGAAATAGCAACTAGTGGAGAAATTTATATAAAAAATCAAAATATTTTAGATCCATCGGTTAATATTGATCTTATTAGACAAAAAGTAAGTATGGTCTTTCAACATTTTAATCTTTTCAATAATAAAAATATTTTAGAAAATTTATGTTTAGCACCTATTAAAACAAAAATTTTAACCAAAGAAGAAGCTATTAAAAAAGCTAGAATACTACTTAAAAAAATAGGACTTAGCAATAAAGAAAATACTATGCCCCATCAATTATCTGGGGGACAAAAACAACGTATAGCTATTGCAAGAAGCTTAATGATGAATCCTGATGTAATTTTATTTGATGAACCAACTTCTGCACTTGATCCTGAAATGATAGGAGAAGTTTTAAATATTATGAAAGAAGTTGCTAAAGAGGGTTTAACAATGCTTGTGGTTACCCACGAAATGGGATTTGCAAAAAATGTAGCAAATAGAATACTTTTTATGGAGCAAGGAAATATCCTTGTAGATGAAAATCCTTATAATACTTTTGAAAATCCCAAAAACGAAAGATTAAAAGAATTTTTAAATAAAGTTTTAAATCATTAATTAAAAAAGACCCATTAAAGTCTTTTTTAATTAATCCCAACACTCTGCATTTTTAATACCAAGTTTTGAAGCACTAAATTGAGGATCCTTGCCTTGACTTTTTTGCAAATTGTAATCATTTAAAACTTTACTAACAATAGAACCTAAAAGCAATAAAGAAACTATATTTGTAGTTGCCATAAAAGCCATTGTTAAATCAGCTAAACTCCACGCTAACTTTAAATCCATTTGAGAACCTATAAAAACCATTAGTACAGCTGAGATTCTAAAAAGATTCATAACAACTTTAGAATCGCTTAAATATTTTACATTAGCTTGAGCATAATAATAATTTCCTATTAAGGAAGTAATAGCAAATAATACAATAGAAATAGAAATAAAATGTATACCTAATTTACCATAATACTCATCCATAGCATGTTGAACCAAAGGAAGAGCTGTAAAAATAGGTTTTCCATCTACTCCTATATTGTTTAAATAAGTTAAAGAAAATAATACTAAAAAACCAGAACTTGTACATATTATAACATCAATAAGAACGGAAAAAGCTTGAATAATTCCTTGTTTTGCAGGGTGACTAGTAAGCGCTGCTGCTGCTGCATTAGGAGCAGATCCCATACCTGCTTCATTAGAAAAAAGTCCTCTTTTAATTCCTATAACTAAAACAGAACCAGCAAAACCTCCAAATATGGCCTTAAAATCAAAAGCACTTTGAAAAATCATATGAAAAACCATAGGAATTTTCTCAAAATTCATTAATACTGCAATAACCGCAAGGCAAATATAAGCTAATGCCATAAAAGGAACTATTAAAGAGCTTATTTTTCCTATTTTAGTATGATGAGAAAAAAACATCCAAATACTAAATAAAGTTAAAATACCGCCTATAATCAAAGGCCAATGACTTTGCATAAAAGAAATGGATGAGTTTGGATTAGCCATATTATAATAAACTTCAAATGCTGAAGTGATATTTTGACTTTGAAGACCATTGAAGCCATAAGCATAAGTAATAATTAAAATAAGAGCAAAAAATGCTCCTAACAATTTTGAACCCAATGCCTTTTTTATATAATAAGCCGGACCACCCTTATAACCCCCTGTCCCATCTTTTGATTTATAAACTTGTGCTAAAGTGCTTTCAGCAAAAGCTGAAGCTCCTCCAAAAAAGGCCATAAGCCACATCCAAAATAAAGCGCCAGGACCTCCAACAACAATTGCAATGGAAATTCCTGTAATATTTCCTATACCTACTCTTGAAGCTGTAGAAATCATTAATGCTTGAAAAGGAGAAATATGCTCTTTTTCATTAGTTCTTTCTGTTAATATTTTTAAAACACTACTTAGCATTCTAAACTGAACAAAACGCGTTTTAAAACTATAATAAAGACCGCAAATAATCAATAAAACAACCATTATAATATCTGTTTTAGGTAATACTTTATCTATAAAATTGCCAACTTCCATTAAATTCATTTATACTCCTAAAGTTAATAAAATATTTTACACAATTATTCTAAAAAATCAATAAGTAAAAAAAGAGAAATTCTGTCTTAATGCTTCATAAGTTATAATTCCTACGCTAGTAGCCAGATTAAGACTTCTTCCATAAGCTTTCATTGGTATGGTAATTGCATTTTGCCAATTAAGTTGCATTAAATCTTGTGGAAGACCAAAACTCTCACTCCCAAAAAATAAAAAATCATCTTTTTGAAATTGAACTTTAAAATAAGGTTTTTTACTTTTTGTAGTTGCAAAGAAAAAACGATCTTTATATTTTATATTTTTTTTCAAAAACTCATCAAGATTCTCCCATATAATAGGATTTAATTTATCCCAGTAATCAAGACCGGCTCTTTTAAGCTTTTTTTCTTCTAAGTCAAAAACAATAGGTTTTATAATATGCAAATTAAAACCTGCATTAAAACACATCCTACCAATACTTCCTGTATTTTGTGGAATTCTTGGTGAAACCAAAACTATATTAAACATTAGATTATTATCCTTTTGATACCAGGATGAAGCTTAACTAAAATTTCATAGTCTATAGTATTAAAAAAATTTGCCCATACTGATGCATCATCAAAAACACAAATTTCATCTCCACTGTCCTCGCAAGAAAAACTATCCATAGACATTTTTCCAAGTATTTTCTTACCATTTACAAGCCTTAGTTCCCCTTTAGCATCATAACGAAATAACCCATCACCATAACCTAAATCATAAGTTGCTATATTTAAATCTTTAAGCGCTGTATAAGCATTAGAATAACCTATACTCTCCCCTGCTTTTAAAATTCTTTGACTTAATTTATGAGCATAAAGACTTAAAACTTTTTTTAAATGTAAAGCTCCATAACCAAATTGAACGAGCCCTACTCTACAATATTCATCTTCGGGGATTGGTGAATTAAACAAAGCTGCTGAATTAAAAGAATGAAAAATCAGTTTTTCATCACATTTTTTATAAAACCATTCTTTTACTTTTTGAAAATTATTTTTTTGTTTAAAATAAAAATCATCTATACTATCTGCACTCGAAAAATGTGTAAAAACGCCTTCTAGTTTTAAATTGTATTTTAAAATGCTATTATATGCTTTATCTAGATCTTGAAATTTAATTCCATTTCTATGCATATTTGTATCAATTTTTAAATGAATTCTGCTTAAAGGTTTAAATTTTTCAATTAAATTTATATCATTCAAAGCATAAATAAAATTTAGATTTTCGTTACCATTTGGACGATGCGAAAGAATTAAAATAGAATCAAAAAAATTTTTAAGTTCATTTGCTTCTTGCTCATTTTTAACAGCAATAAAATTAATGCCTTTATTTTTAGCAATAGGAGCTAAAAGAGTTGCTCCATGTCCATATGCATTATCTTTAAAAACACAAATAATACGATCAAAATTTCCAGTCTTATTAGCAATTTGATCTAAATTAAATTCATAAGCCTTTTGATTTAATTTGATTAAAGACATTATTGCTCTGCAAGAATTTTCATTTTGCCTTCTTTATCAAGTCTAACATAAAGAACCTTATTACCCTTAAACTGATAATTTTTCGTATAATAATCTTCATAAAAAGAAATTCTATACATAATTTTTCCTTCCAAATTTGGATAAGGACTTATGCTAATGTCTGAAAATTTAATGTCTTTTTTCTCATTTTTTGAAAAAATATTTTTTTTCATTACTGCAAACTGAGAAAAGGGAGTTTTATCAAATCTTTTAAATTCTTTTTCATCATAAAAATTTAAATATGTTTTAATATCATTTATCGTCCAAGCATCTTTCCACTCAAACAAAGAAGCCAATAAAGATGCGATTTCATCTTTTTTTCCATAAACTTTATCTTTTTCTTCTGTTAAAACATAAACTTTTTTATCTTTAACAATTGCCGCAAAACTATCTAAATTTTTATTAAGCAAAGCAATACATCCTCTAGTTTTATATTCATCAATTCTAGTTCCATCTAAAGGATAACCATGGATCCAAATACCGCCACCTGTCTTTCCTTGTACTTTATCAAGCAAATTTGGATAAGTTGTTGCAAAAGCAAAAGGACCATAATAAGGATCACCTGGATTAAATTTTTTTCCTAACTCATAAAAACCAATAGGAGTTTTTAAATCTCCTTCTTTTTGCTTATCGCCCATTAAACCAGTAATAACATCTTTTTGTTCAAATTTTTCTTCAACTTTGCCTTTATTGTAAGAATAAACTTTAAGAATTTTCTTTGTTTTATTGGTAACAACAATAATAACTTCATCTTTATAATATCCCAAAGAAACATTTTGATCTTTAAGCTCTTCTAGCCAAAAATCTTTGCTAGTTAATTTTTGCTCTATAGCAGTTTTAACTGCTTCTAAGCCATTATCAAGATAAATTTTTACAAAATCCGAAGCACAAACACTTGAAATAAAAAATAATACAGCAATGATAATTTTAAACAACGATGATCCTTTAAAAAACTATTCAAAACTAAAATTATATATTAATTTTTCTTAAAAAACGATGTAAATTAAATTTTAAATAATTTCACATTTTATTTACGGTATACTAAAAAATCTCATCAAAATACAAATTGATAAACTAGGATACTTTATGAAAAAAAATATATTTATATTAGCT
>NZ_JAENKR010000034.1:0-14092 GCF_016598965.1 Campylobacter sp. TTU-622 | reverse complement strand
ACTAGTTTACTCATTAACATCCATATCTTTAAACGATTAGACTCTTGCTGAATTCCTTTTAGCTCGTACCAAGCCTTATTTTTATCACCTAGTAAATATAATAATTGTATTTTAAGTAATTTAGCATCTATGCTTAAAGGATACTTTTCTAAAAAGAAATCAATATTACTCAAAGCTTTTTTATATTTAGCATAAAAAAAATAAAATTCCGCTTTATAATAAAATACTGTTTTAATATTTATTTTTGACAAATAATTACATAACTTTAAAAAAGTAAAATGTCTATTTTTTTTCTGCATTAAGCATATTAAGATCATATGCAATAAGATCATATGCAAAGATTTTTTTTTACTTTCACGAAAACTTTTAAGAAAAATGCCTTTTAAATTCATATTTTAATTCTCTCAATAATTTCTGTTGTTGAAATACTAGGAGTTCTTTCAAAATAAACTACATCGCAAATATCAGCAAAACAATCAAATTTTCCTTTCCAATCATCTCCCATAACTAAAATATTTGCTTGATATTTTAAAAGATAATCTCTTTTTAATTCTAATGATTCTTCTAAAAATACATAAGATACACATTTTAATGAAGATACTATATTTAATCTCTCTTTTTCACTATAAATAGGATAACGGTGTTTTTTAGAAAAATTTAAAAAATCTGACGATACACCAACAATTAATTTTTCACCTAAAGATGCGGCTCTTTGCAAAATTCTTAAATGACCATAATGAAATAGATCAAAGGTGCCAAAAGTTATTACATTTTTCATTACACTCTCCCTATAGCATAAAGCTGAATAATTCCTACAACCTTTTCTTCTTTGCCAACTATAATTTCTTTAATTTTATATTTTAGCATAATCTCTTCTGCCTCACTTGCCATAGCATCTGCATCTACTAGTTTAGGATTTGTACTCATAATTTCTCTAGCTTTAAAATCAAATCTTGGCTTATCATTAGCTTTTAAAGCACGACGCAAATCTCCATCAGTAATAATACCAACAAGTTTTTCATTTTCTAATACTATACAAAGACCTAATTTTCCAGAAGTCATTACATTAACAAGATCATTAAATTCAGTTTCAGGATGAACTATAGGAAGATTATCTGAAATCATAAGATCCTTAACTTTTGTTAAAAGCTTACGCCCCAGACTTCCACCTGGATGAAAAAGAGCAAAATCATCTGGTTTAAAATTTCTAGCTTTCATTAAAGCTGCTGCTAAAGCATCTCCCATAACTAAAGTTGCAGTTGTTGAAGACATAGGGGCAAGATTTAATGGGCAAGCTTCTTTAGTAATAGAAATATTTAAACAAATATCTCCTTGTTTAGCTAAAGTTGATTTTAAATTCCCACTCATTACTATAAGAGGAATTTTTCTTCTTTTTATCACAGGAATAATTTTTAAAAGCTCTTCAGTTTCTCCAGAATTTGAGATAGCAATCAAAATATCATCACAAGTAAGCATTCCTAAATCACCATGTAAAGCTTCTCCAGGATGGATAAAAAAACTAGGTGTTCCAGTACTTGCAAAAGTTGCAGCTATTTTTGCTCCTATATGACCTGATTTACCCATTCCACTAACAACACAACGACCTTTAGTATTTAACATAAGCTCAATTGCTTTAGTGAAATTATCGTCTAAATTTTTAGATAAATGATTGATAGATTCTGCTTCTATTCTAAAAACTTCTTTAGCAATTTCAATACTATTTAACATTTTTTATCCTATATTTTTAATACAACATTAGTTGCAATAGCAATTTGATAAAGAATTTGAGTAAGCATGCTAAAGATTTGTAAATTTTCACTTTCTATTTTAGGTAATACCAAAACAGAATCTCCTGCTTCAATTTTCATTCCACTATGATATTTTTCAGCCTTACCATTAATTCTTATAACTAAAACTTTAGAAGTATCTGCTCTATCGCTAAATCCACCTGCTTGATTGATATAAAATTTTAAATCTTCTTTTTTGGTATAAACAAATGCTCCTGGTAAAGATACTTCTCCTTGAACTATAATAAGATTATTTTTACTTGGAACATTTACAATATCTCCATCTTCTAAAGTGATAGTATCATAAGCTTTTACATCATCAACGACAATTTGTCCTCTAGGCTCTACTTGTTTTGCTCTTTGTATAAATTCTAAAATAGTTCTTGATTGTTGCGCACGTATGGCTGCGCCTTGCGGAGTTACTGAAGTGCTAGTTAAAGCTAAAGTTTCAAGTTCTTTAAGTTGGGCTTTAATAAGTTCTTTTTGTGTTCTAGCAACACTTTTTCTAAATATTTGCAAAGAATTCATATCTGATTGATTATTTGCTTTTATTAGTCTTGAAATATCTTTTAGTGTGGTTCCTCTTCTTACAACTAAAGTACCTAAACCATCATGCTCACCTCTTATAGATATACTAATATTTTGTGAAACATATTCTGGTTGAAATTCAACTTCATCCCCTGTTCTTAAAAGAACCTTTGAAAATTGCATTTTATTATAAGAATACACATCGAGTTTATGATCTTCTGCATAAGTTTTTACAATAGCATTAGTCACTATAGGTTTAGCTCCAGCAATTTTAGCTAAATCACTTAAGGTTTTAATATCATCTCCAAGTTCAAAACGAAAAGGTTTTTGAACATCTCCACTTACAAAAGCATATTTTTGAACATTTCCAACTAAAATAACATCACCACTTCTAAAAGGGAAAAGCTCCATTTTACCCTTTAATAAAAAATCATATAAATCTACATTTTTAATTACTTCATTATTTCTTAAAATTTGTATATTCCTAAAACTTCCATATTCTAAATTTATACCTTGTGCTTTATCTAAATACTGAATAATAGAATCAGAACTTAAACCTTGATAAAGACCTGGAGCATTAACACTTCCTGTAACAAAAACAGAAACATTTTGATAAGCATTCATATCTGCATATACAAAAACATTACTTTTATAAATATGATTTACTTTAGATTTAATTACAGAAACTAAAGCACTATTTTTTACCCCTAATAAATTAATTGCTCCTACTTTTGGAATAAAAATATTACCTTGAGAATCTACTATCAAAATTTGAGCAAATTCGACAGCACCCCAAATTTTTAAACTTATTTGATCTCCAACTGCAATTTTATAATCAGGATTATAAACTCTTTGGGTAAAATTCTTAAAATTTCCATTAAAAAGCTGTGCTCCAAATACAAGAGGAAGCATTTTGCGTTCTAAGATACTTGAGTTATTTTCTATATTTTGAGAATATGCTAAAGATGCATTTTGTTCAAAAATTGGAGTATTGTTTTCACTTGCAACAATTTGGGATATATCTACCGCTGCAAAAGAAAAAATAAACGAAATAAGTAATATAAGTATTTTTTTCATCTTAATATTTATGCTCCTCTATAATCATTTTAATAAATTTAATTATTCCATATGCCAAGGATAAAACTATAAATGCTGTAACAATATCATAAATTCTTTCTGGATATTTAGCACTTTGAGGTTCGCTTGGATTTTGTATTACAACTAATTGTTTTATTTTTCTTAAAGCTTCTATCCTAGCACTCTCATAAGCTTTTAAGGCTGCTTTATAAGCCTCTTCTGCAAAACCTACTTCTATGGTTAAATCTTGAAATTTCGCTGCTAAGTCATTTAATTTTTTACTCGAAGTATTAGATGAAATTTTAGCTTGTTCCTTATTAAGTTGTTTTTTGATTGCTGCAATTTCAGCTTTTAAAGTAACAATTTCTGGAGCACTATCATTCATATAACTTTGCAAAGTTAAAAGCTTAGCTTCTTTTTGCGCTAAATTTGCTTCAATTTGTGCAATTAAACTTGCTTTGCTTTCAGCTTGTTTTAAAGGATCAAAAACTCCATATTGATTTTGAAAAGAAATCAAATCATTTTGAGCCTTTTGAAGCCTTTCTTTAAATTTGATTACTTCATTTTCTGCAAATATCATTTGTTCTCTTGCAGCTCTATGAGAAACTTCATTAACAAATTTTTCACTCTCTTCCATAATTTTTTTTGCAATCAAATAAGAAGATTGTGGAGTAAAACCTTCTACTTCAATATTTAAAAGACCTGTTTTATCATCTGTATAAATTTTTACACGTTTTTGATAATATCTTAAAAAAGCTTCATTGGAAGTTGATTTCCATAATTTATAAAACAAATCTATATTTTGATCTGCATAAAGTTCTTTTATTTTAATCTTTTGCTCTAATAAATTAAGCATATCAGAAGAATAAATATAACCTTTTAGATATTTAATATCTTCATTTGATACAGAAGCACTAGAAAGTAAAGATAAAATTCCACTTGTTTGAATACTTCCACTACTTGTTGATCTTACATCAAAACTCATAGTTGTTACATAACGATTAGCTGCTATTAAGATATAATAAATTATAACAAAAACCATTAAAAACCAAACGATTTTAAAAGAATCAAATATACTTAAATCTTTAATTTTTTCAAACAAATTTTTCTTTTCTTTCATTAAATCTTCCCTTGATAAACAGCTATACCCTCATCAATATCATCATAAACTGTAATTTTTCCATTTTCCATAAAAATAATTTTATCACACCATTCTTTAATTTCAGCAATATTATGAGAAACCATAATAACTTTAGATTGGCTTAATTTTTCTCTATAAAGTTTTATACTTTTTTCTCTAAATTTAGGATCTCCAACTGCCCCAGCTTCATCAATTAAATAATAATCAAAGTCAAATGCCATACTAAGGCCAAAAGCAATTCTAGCTTGCATGCCAGAAGAATAAGTTCTCATAGGTTCATTAAAGAATTTTCCAAGTTCTGCAAATTCTTCTACAAATTTAATTTTTTCTTTAAGTTTTTCACCCTTATAACCATAAACTCTTGCTACAAATTTGACATTATCTCTAGCAGTTAAAGAACTTTGAAAAGCACCATTTAAACCTAAAGGCCAAGATAATTTTTTATTGGTTATTATTTTTCCACTATCTGGAAGTTCAGAACCACTTAAAAGTCTCATAAGAGTAGATTTACCAGCACCGTTATAACCCATTAAACCAATACTACAATTTTCAGGAAATTCAAAAGTAAAATCTCTAAAAATATAATGTCTTTGACCATTAAACAGAGGATAAGATTTGGTTAAATTTATGAGTTTTATCATTGTCTTTTAACTGCTACTAAAGCTTGCCTATTGTAATAATAAAAAAATAGACCTATAAAAAGTACGATAGCTATGCAAAAAACAGGATATGCATAATTACAATCTTCATATAAAGGATAATTATCAAAAAAATTATATCTTAAAAGTTCCATAATATGAAGCAAAGGATTATAATAAAATATTTCAAGTAAAGGTTTAGGCATAAGCCAAGTAGGAAGAATAATACCCGAAGTCCAATAAAAAACGATACTAAAATAAGCAAGTAAAGTTCTTAAAGGTTCAAAAAAATGATGAATAATTGCGAAACAAATTCCTAATGCAAAGCCTGAACACATCAATAAAAAAATACAAAATATAATATCTAATAAATGTCTCGGTAAAACATTTAAATGAAAAAACCAACCAGCAAAAAATAATACAACAATAAAAATTACAAAATAAATACAAAATTCAAGCAAAGTTCTAGCAATAAATACATGGATTGGTTTTACAGGCTTATAAGCAAATAAAGCTAAATTTGCCCCCACGCCATTCATAAGTTGATTAGCTATACTTCTAAACATAAAAAATGGCATAATACCAGAAATTAAAAACATAAAAATAGAAATTCCTTCTGGCATTACTTGATGATGGTATTCTCTAATAATAGTTCCAATTATTGTAACAATCAAAATAACAGACATAGGCTCACCTACAACCCAAATATATCCCAAATGTCTATTTGCACCAAATCTTGTTTTTAACTCTCTAAAAAAAAGAGCATAAATAACATTCAACATTTATTTCTTCTCTTTTGTAAATTTTAAAAATTATAATATATTTTTTGTTAATCAATTTCTTTGGAATTCAATTTTTTGATTTAACATTAAAGTATTATCTGTAAATTTAGCCCATAAAATACATAAAGCATAAATTTTTATATCTTTTTGAAATTTTACAAAAGGAAATTTGTGATAATAAAGCTTTTCTTGCTCCTTGGTAGCATCCATAAATTTAGCTTTTATTTGAATCCCTTTTAATAAAGCAATTTTTTTACCTTGATAAACATTGACTGCTATACAAGGATTAATAATAGAAAGTTTTACATGCTTAGTATTTTTATCAGAAGCAATAATAAAAGAAAAATGTAAAATATCAAAAATATAAAAAGCATTAGCAATATAAACCTCATTGCGATCTTGCATTGCAAAACTTAAAATTTCATTATTTTGTAAAAAATTTATAATTCTTTTATCCATAAGAAATTATACTACAATAAATTTAAAAAAATCCGATCTAATATTAATAGACCATTAATAAAGGAGTTCAAATGGAACTTAGTGCAAGTCAAAGTCAAAATTTCTCTATGGATTATACGACAAAAAGTGGTAAACATCTTGCTTTTTCTATGTATGATAATCAAAGTTTAAATTATAACAATAACGAAGAAGGTAAAAGTTTAAATTTAAAGCATCAATATGGTTTTAGTTTTAGTTTTGAAGGATCAAAACTCACTCAAAATGATTTAAATGAAATTAAAGATGCTATGAAAGAAGTTGAACCAATGATACAAGATTTTTTAAGTAAGAGTAAAGTAGGAGAACTAAATCCTAAAGAACTCATTACTAGCGCAATGCAAATGGCAAATGTCTTACCAACTCCAAATGATGAAAATCACCAAAATGCTATTATGAATAATTTTACCAATAAATTGCAAAATTTACTCACCAAAAACCAAACTTCGAATATAGATACCAACACTTCTATGCTTGAAGATAGTAAAAAATTATTAGATGAAGTTTTAGAACAAATGAAAAAGCAACTTGAAAAACAACAAGAAATAGCTAAAGAAAATGAAAATAATGCAGAAAATAATCTTAATATTTATGCTTAAAATTACTCTTGCCTTAAGGTAAGAGTTTTATAGTTTAAAATATTAAATATTTTTTAATCCTATATCTAAAATTTGCAAAAATTTCTAAATTTAATTAACGATAAATTAAATATTATAAATTTTCTTTAAATTCTTTCGCTCCTCTTTTTTATATTTATATTCTTTCGCAATTTTTTTAAGCTCTTTTATAAAAATAAAATATCCACCTTTATACCAAGTTTTTTGAGCCTTGATTAAAACATAACCTATTTTATAATAAAGATGATCTTTTACAAATTTTAAAGCTTTTTCATAATCTTTATAAGAAGATAAAGACTTATCGTGTTTAAATTTATCTTTTTTAAATTGTAAATAAATCATTAATAAATCTAAAGGATTTTTAAGTAAAGTTTTCAAAGTAAAAGAATTTTTTACCATAGTTTCACCCAATTTATAACTTAAATGATTTTTCATTAAAAACTCAGCACCTAATTTTTTTTCAAAATTAAAAGGAGTTTGAAATTTATCTTTAATTTCTTTAAAATAAAATTCAAAAAGTTCGTTGCATCCTAAATTTAAAGCAATTGAACTTGCAATGTAATCAATATTTTCAAAACCTTTTTTGGCATACTTAAAAAAATAATCAAATATAAAATCACAATAATATCTTGTATTGCCACAAAATAAAGTCTCTAAAAATGCATTTTTTCTTTGTGTAAGTAAATTTTCAATATACTCATTTGCTTCTTTAATTTGCTTTTCTTTAAATAGAATTTCTATCCATAAAAGATGAAAGGTGTCGTTATTTGGATTATAAAAATGGGCTTTTTTAAGCCAAGATTTTATCTCTTCTAAAGGTTTTTTTAAAATTCTAGCAAGTCTAAAACCATGAAAACAAACAAAAGATTTATGAAAGGGATGGACATTGATTTGTTCTAAATATTTTTGAATAATTTTATATTGCTCTTCATTGCTAAAATACTCATAAATTCCAATATCTTCTTTATATTTACCAGTTAAAACAGCTAAATTTGCATAACCTGATGTTTTAGTATAATAAATCTTATCAGACCAAGACATTAAAGCATTTTCATATAAAGCCTTATAAACATGATCTTTCTTATTATATAAATCTATAGAAAAAAATAATTTATTTTTTTGTATTTCATTAAGATTTAATAAATTTGGAAGTTCATTTTTAAAACACTCCAATAAAGATAAATCATCACTCAAAACTATAATGGCGTTATTGTTTTTTAATTCTTTATTAATGATTTCTATAGCAAGTGTAAAGTTAAGAGCTCTTGCAAAAATATTAGGTCTTATAATTTGTTTTTGAAATTTATTTAAAAAAATAGCATCTCCTGCTCTTATATGCAAAGAACAAAGCTGCTTATTATCAATATTTTTCTTTAAATTAATAATTTTTTCTTCAGCTTCTTTTAAAATTTCTTTTATTTTAGGAGTAAAATCGAGCTCTTGCCAGATTTTAATTAAACTTGCTTTATATTCTTTAGTATCTAAATCATCAAAAATTGTATCTAAACGCTTTTGTGTCATATGAATGGGAAAATTTAAAACTTTTGCATCTTTTAAAAAATTTATACTTTTTCTTTTGAGTTTGCCAAATTCATCCATACGAGTTTCAAAAATACCATTATAAGAATATTTTTGTATAAATTCTTTAGAAAAAATTTCATCCACACTAGGAACAATAACTGGCGCTAGTTTATTTTTAGCTACTTCAGTTTCACTGGCATTTAAAGGATACCACACAAAACCAAAATTAAAATTAAAATATTTAGAAAGATAAATTGCATTTAAAATAGCTCTTAATCTTTCTCCTAATCCATCATCCCTTGAAGCTAAAATTAACTCTTTTTGCATTATTTACTTTCAAAAATTTAAAATATATTTTTTAGTATAATTATATAAAAATTTAAGAAAGAAAACTATGCAAACAATAGAAATACTAAAAAATATGTTAGAACTTCAGCAAAAATTAAATGATGAGACAAATGGTATTGGATGGGAAAACGGTTATACAAAAGAAGGCAAGCTTATAAGCTGGAGGCGTTGTATTTATATGGAATGCGCAGAACTTATAGATTCTTTTGCTTGGAAACATTGGAAAAATATTAGCTCATCAACTGACTGGGATAATGTTCGCATTGAGTTAGTAGATATTTGGCATTTTATTCTTAGTCTTTTGCTTGAAAAATATAAAAACGATAAAAATTATAATAGCATTGCTATAGAAATTAGCTCTATAAGTATTTTTCAAGACTTTTCTAAAGAAAAGATGAAACCTAATGAAAGTGATACTTATAATATTTTAAATGACATTGAATTGCTGATTCATGAGTGCAGTGGTTTTAATCTACGTTTATATACTCTTTTATCAAATTATTTTGCTTTAGCCATTAAGTGTGGTTTAAATTTAGAAAGTCTTTATAAAACTTATATAGGCAAAAACATTTTAAATATCTTTAGACAAGAACACGGCTATAAAGAAGGAAATTATAAAAAAAATTGGAATGGTAAAGAAGATAATGAAATTTTAAATGAAATTTTAGAGAATAATTTTGATTATAAAGAAATCTACCAAAGTCTTGAACAATACTATAAAAAAGTCAAATAATGCTCATTTTTAAACTTGCCTTAAAAGATTTTTTAAGTATTAAATTTTTAAAATACGCTTTTATTCCGCTTCTTTTTAGTTTTTTATTTGTAAGTATTTTAGTTATTTTTGGATTTTCATTCTTATTTAATTATTTTAATACCTTATTTAGCATAGATGAAAATTCTTTTTGGGCATGGCTTTATGCTTTTCATTTTATGCAGATTATTATAGCAATTATAAGTATTTTATTTTCTAGTCTTGTTATTATTTTTGCTTCTGTTTTTTTGGCACTTTTTATCACATCTTTTTTAACGCCTTTTATTGTTAAAGAAATCAACTCGAAACATTATCACTATGAAATAAAAAATGAAATTCCTTTTATAAAAATCATTTTTGAATTTTTAAAAATATTTCTAAAATTTATAGCATTTTTTGTGCTATGTACTCTTTTTTTATTTTTACCTTTTATAAATCTTTTTATTTATTATCTTGTATTTTATTATCTCTTTCATAAGCTTTTAATGCTAGATGTTATAAGCTCTGTTTTGGACAGGGAAAATTTTAATCTTTTTCAAAATAAATTCTCTCCTTTAGAGTTTAAATTCAGCACACTTTGTTTTTATTTGCTTTCAACTTTACCGCTTCTGGGTATATTTTTACAAGTTTTCTTTATAATTTTTCTTACTCATCTAAGCTATCAAAGAATTTTAAACTTGCAAAATAAAATCTGAAGGGCTTATATGATGATTATATAAATAAGCTCTTAAAAGTCTTGGAATTTTTAAAATTCTACATTCTTCTTTAAATTTTTTAGGCAATTTTTCACAAACCTCATATTTAAATACAATAGCTTTTTCATTTTTATAAACTATAGCTATTTTTCCACTTAAAACACAATCATTCTTTAAAGCTTCTTTTCTTTGAGCCGCACTTAAAACAATACCTTGAATTTTTACAGTCTTTGCAATATAGCCTTCATCTTTTGGACAAATTAAAAGATCTTTAAATTCTTTAATTTTTTTTATATCAAAAAGTTTTTCTTTATCTTTTTGAAGATATCGAAAACTTTTTTCTAAGCCTTTTTCAAATTCTTTTGCAAAATTATTTGAAAAATGCTTTCTAATATAATTTCTAAAATATTTTTCATTTTCATTACTCTCATCATTAAAATATTTTATATTTTCTTTATTTAAAAAATTTAAAATTTTATTCTTAGAAATAAAAAGCAAAGGACGTATAAGATTATAATTTTTACATTTTTCAAATTCACTCATCCCTAAAAGCTCTACCACTCCTGCCCCACGCGAAAGTTGCATTAAAAACCATTCTAATTGATCATTTAAATGATGAGCTAAAATAAGATTATTGTAATGATATTTAAAACAAATTTTTTCAAAGAAATCATAACGAAAAGCTCTTGCATTTTTTTCAAAATTATTTTTAAAACAAGGGGCTGAAATGGTAAAAATTTGTTTATTAAATTTAAAAGCAAGTTTTTTAGCTTCATCTTCTTCTAAATCGCTATTTTTTCTTGTTTTATAATTGATCATAGCAAGATCAAATTCAATTTTTTCTTGTATTAAAAAATAAAAAAGTGCCGTAGAATCACTTCCATAAGAAAAAGCTAATAAATTTTTACCTTTCCTTAAAAATTCTAAAATTTCTTTTTTAATTTGCATATTTTCTTAAGGCTTTTGCAATAAGTTTTTTATCAACACTTTGTAAAATTTCACACTCATAAATTTGTCCCATTTCTAAATTTCCACATTCACTTTCATTGATAAGAATTTCTCCATCAATTTCTCTATCCCATATTAAATCTTTTCCAGCAATAAAAAATTCACCTTCGCTACTTTCTCCTGTACAAACTACTAAACGTCTCTTGCCTACTTCTTTTTTAAAACTCTCATTTATCACTTTATCTACAATTTTTTCTATTTTTTTAAGTCTTGAATTTATAGTTTTAAAAGAAATTTGTTTCATATTAAAAGCTGCAGTATCTTCTTCTTTAGAATAAGCAAAAACACTTATTCTATCAAAACCAAAATCTTTTACAAATTCACAAAGTTCATTAAAATCTTCATCGCTTTCACCAGGATGTCCCACAATAAAACCTGTCCTTAAAAAGCTATCTTTAGCATTTCTCATTAAATTTAATATTTCTTTAAGTTTTTCAGAATTCATTCCTCTTTTCATAATTTTAAGCATATTATCGCTAATATGTTGTAATGGCATATCAAAATAATTCACAAAAATCTTAGAGTCAATAATGCGTTGTATTAAAGTTTTGCTAACACTTGTAGGATAAAGATATAAAATTCTAGCTGCTTTCACACCTTCTATCTTTTCTATCTCATCAATCAATTGAATAAGTCCATCTTTTTGCCCTTTATCATATAAATATGAGCTTGTATCCTGAGCAATAAAAGAAAAATCTTTATAACCATTTTTTACTAGATCTTTAACTTCATTTACTATGCTTGAAATTTCACGTGATTTTAACTTGCCCTTAAAAGTTGGGATAGCACAAAAAGAGCAATTTTGATTGCATCCTTCAGCAATTTTTATAAAAGTATGAAAATTTGAGCCTGTTATAATTCTTTTTGTGTTTTCATTTTGTAAATAAGTTGAACTTGAAAATAAATTTGTTTTTTTAAGTATCATTTCATCAATTCTTTCATAGTCTGATACCCCAGTAAAAAGATCAACTTCTGGAAGTTCTTTCATAAGCTCTTGACGGTAACGTTGCATCAAGCAACCTGTAACTACTAAGAGTGAATTTTCTTTTCTTTGTTCGTGTAAATTTAAAATAGCTTCTATACTTTCTTTTTTAGCGCTTTCAATAAAACCACAAGTATTGACAATTATTACATCTGCTTTATTTGGCTCATCACAAATTTCATACTCGCTTAAACGACCTAGCATAATTTCACTATCAACTAAATTTTTATTACAACCTAGAGATAAAAGATAAAGTTTTGGCATTTTTCTCACTTTTATTTATTTTTTTTTTTTTTGATAAAATCAATTTTTAAAATTGTATCAAAAGATTGATAAGGAAATTTTTATGATTAACAAAAATATTGTTTTGCTTGGCGAAAGCCATTTTGCATTCAAAAATGGAATAACTCAAGGAATTTTAGATACTGGATGTAATTGTTTTAACTTATCTTTAGGAGGAACTCCAAGTTTGCAAAATCTATATGAATTAGTCAGAAATAAAAAACTTTTGAAAAATGCAGATTTAATTATTACAGGATCAAATACACACGATATTGCACAATATAATTCTCTTGATTTATTTCCAAAAAGTTATCAAGTAATTAATTGGCTTTATAAAGAATTATATTTTTTAAAGAAAAAAATAATTTGTTTTATTGCTCCAACACCTCAAAAATGGCTGAATGAAAACTGTGTAAAATACATAAATACGCTTCATAAAAAATTAGCAGCTAGATATGGGTTCAATATAATTGATATGAATGAAAAACATTTAAAATCTTTGTATAAGTTAATACAAAGAGATGAAGCTCATGATTTTGATTTTATTTATGAGAGAGCTTGGAAGAAATATAGCAAACAATATTGAAAATTTTTCTTTTCCAAAAAAAATAAACATTATAAACGATAATCCAATATTTTATTTTTATCCGATTGAAAAAGCAATAAATTTAAATTTAGCTAATTTTAAACTTAAAAAAAGTTGGTTGTGCAATGAAAAAGTTTATTGCTTAGGTGATAGTGAAAAAATTAACTTTAACAAAGATGCTTTTGATTTTAATTTATTAGGAGTACATTGTTGGAATGACTCAGGTATTTGTAAAATTCAAATAAAAAATTCAAATGATTTAAAGTTTAATCGAAGTTTAGAATATAATTTTTCATACTTTTTTGATATTTATGATAGGCAATTTAAAATTCAGTATGATACTGAAATTTCTAACAAGAAAATAAATAAATTTAATCTCATCTCTTTTTTCTTAGCTTCTTCTGAAGGCAACTACCATACCGAAAAGATAAATTTTGAAGCCTTATCTAATGAAAAAATAATAATAGATAAAGAATATGATTTTAATCATTTAATCCCACCTATAGAATTCTACAAAGAAATTATTGATGAATATTGCACTATAATGGATCCAATTAAACTAGCTCCTTTACAAAATCAAATCAAAGAAAAAGATAACACTATCTCTACTTTAAATCAAGAAAAAATAATTTTACAAAACGAGCTTAATTCTTTACCTATTAAAAAACAAAACTTAGAATTAGCCAATCTAGAACAAGATTTAATCTTTAAAAAATTACAAAATAAGAAGTTGGCTAAACAAATGGGTATAAAATTAAATACTATAATACCTAAACTAACTATGATAAATCCAAATTCAGCTAAAGCAAGAATTCATAATCATTTATCTTATAAATTAGGGCAAGCTTTAATAG
>NZ_JAENKR010000033.1:0-14105 GCF_016598965.1 Campylobacter sp. TTU-622 | reverse complement strand
GTTTAATATAATAATCTTTGAAAGAATAAAAATAAAACTATTAAATAATATTAGTTTTATTTTTAAATTTAAAATATATTGGAGCTTTATTTATATAAAAAATATTTTTTTTGGTTTTTAGATTGTTTTTTAAATAATTTAAATTATATAAGGTTTATATTGGATAATAAAATAATAAATAACAAAAAGATAAAAATATATATAAAATTTTAAAATATCATAAAATTAAAGTTACAAATATTTAATCAATTTGAAAATCTATCTTAATAATTGTAAAAATTAACATAGGTTTATAATTTACATTTGGTTTTTTGTTACAATCAAATCAAAAAGGAAGTTTTTATGAAAGTTACAAAATGGAGCAGGGCGGATTTTAGCCCAAAGGAAGTTAAAATCAATATTTTAATCGACAATGAAAGTGGCAAGGAAATTCAAATTTTAATGGCTAAAGATAGTATCATGAAAGAACATAAGGCTCCATTTGCTATACATGTTCAGGTTTTAAGCGGTAAAATTTGGTTTGAAGTAGAAAATAAGAAATTAGAACTAAATGCTTTAGATATGATAAGCTTAGCAGCAAATGTGTCTCATTCTTTAGGTGGAATACAAGATTCTATTATAAGGCTTAGTTTAAGTAAATTTGATAGCATTCAAAGGGTTAGTGCTGTGCTTAAGAAGCCTTAATGCAATTTATGACTTGTTTAAATGATTGATCACAGGATCTGTTTTGTGAATGGCTAAAATATTGATCCCAGATTGGAAAATTTCATATTCTAAATTTTTTAATTTATCAATGATATCTTGAGAATTTGATTTAATAATTTCAATCTGTAATATAGGTTTAAAAGTTTTAAGATGGTTTAGACAACCAAGTAAAACTTCTTGTTCCATACCTTCTACGTCTATCTTAATAAAATCAAGTCTTTTAAAAGCAAAGCTATCAAGTTTTAGATAAGGAACTTTTTCTTTTTTTTGAGGCATTTGTCCTATGAATTCGTTATTTGATTTTAGCTCCAAACTACCAAAAGAGGCTTTTTGGGTATAATCTGGAACTAAAATTTCAAGCTCTTTTTGATTTTTATGGGGATTGCCAATAGCCGCGTGTATTGCTTTTGCGTTAAAGCAATTATTAATTGCTATATTTCCTGCTAAAGCATAAAAAAGTCTTTCTTGTACTTCAAAAGCTAATACCTCCCCCCAATCTTGCATTTCTATAGCCCATTTGATAGTATGAGCACCGATATTTGCACCGCAGTCTATCGCAAAAACATTATCTTTATAATATTTTCTACGCAATTTTAAAAGAGTAAGGCAAAGATCAATTTCTTCTGGATCAAAACTGCCATAATTTAAAAATTGAAAACCAACTCCATAACTTCCCTTTGGTGTATCGTGTCTATCTAGATGATTGATGATCATTGTTCCATTGTTTGTGGCAGCTAATATAAAGGGTAAAGGTCTTTTCATAATATTACTTATAATTTGTGATAAAATGACTTATTTTTTCTAAGCCTTTTGTAATGAGTTCATTGCTAGTGGCATATGAAAGTCTAAAATATCCATCCATGCCAAATCCTATGCCTGGAACAACAGCAACTTTTTCTTGCTCTAATAGTTTTTGACAAAATTTCATAGAATCTTTTTCGATTTTTTGTATATTTACAAAAAGATAAAAAGCACCCTCTGGTTTATATACACTAATTTTTGGAGTATTGTTTAGTATACTTAGAGCTAGATTGCGACGTTTTTCAAAGATTTGACGCATTGATTCTATATCTTTATCGCAATCTCCATTTAAGGCCGGGATAGCTGCGTATTGAGAGATGGAGCAAATGTTTGAGGTGCTTTGTCCTTGAAGTCTTTTAACAGCTGAAATTAAGTCTTTATTTTTACTGGCCATATAACCAAAACGCCATCCTGGCATAGCTCCGCATTTGCTAAGTCCATTTATAGTTACAGTGCGTTTTAACGCATCTTCGCTTATACTTGCAAAAGCTGTAAAATCAAAATTATCATAACGAAGTTTTTCATAAATTTCATCGCTTAATACTACGATATTTGTGCCTTCTAAAACTTTGGCAATTTGGGTTAGTTCTTCTTTGGAGTAAATTGAGCCTACGGGATTTGATGGAGAGTTTAACATCAATACTTTAGTTTTATCACTAATGCTATTTTTAAGTTGCTCTGCTGTGATTTTAAAGCCATTTGATTCTAAAGCTTTTATAAATACAGGCTTGCCTCCGGCAAATTTTACCATTTCAGGATAGCTTACCCAATAAGGAGTAGGGATAATAACTTCATCACCTTCTTCAACAAGACATTCTATACATTCAAATAAAGAATGTTTTGCACCAACGTTTGTGATAATTTCATTTATTTCATAATCAAGATTGTTATCTCTTTTGAGTTTGGTTTGTATAGCTTTTAAAACTTCATTTAAACCTACAACAGCAGTATATTTTCCGCAACCTTTTTCAATAGCGACTATAGCAGCATCTTTTATGGCTTTTGGTGTGTCAAAATCAGGTTCTCCGGTTGAAAGACTTATGATATCTTCGCCTTTGGCTTTAAGCTCATTTGCAAGTGTGGCAATAGCTAAAGTGATAGATTCTTCTAAAACTTTAGATCTTTTTGTAAGCATTTTTATCCTTTAATTTTTTTATTTTATTCTATCAAAAAAATATATTTGAGCATTGAAAAAATATAAAAAACTCTAATTAAAATCAAAAATGTGGTAAATTGGTAATATTTGTTAAATAAGTAAGATATAACTTAAGATTTTTACTGAGAATTTAATATAAGTAGTATTTTACTGCTTATATTAACTTTCTTTTCCATCTATGCTTTTTAAATAACCATTGTCATTTAAGAAAAGATATAATTCTCCTAAGATATGTTTTTTTTGTTTTTCATCTACTAGTTTTGAATTAGTGATTCTTTCATTTAATATATCCATAATAGCGTGTATATCATAGTCTAGATCTTCTAAAGTATCAAGAATAGATTGTGCTTCTATAATGCTTTCTATTTCATAGGATTTTTGATTTATGCTAATTGTTGCTTCGGTTGGATGGGTAAAAAGATTGTGCTTCATTCCTAAAACTTCTTGATAAGCACCTACTAAGAAAAATCCTAAGAAATAATTTTCTTTTTCTAAATCTACATCGTGTAAGAATAAAGGTTTGTCTTTAGAATATGCGATTTCTCCATCACTATCACAAGTTATATCCCAAATGCTTGCACTTCTTGTAGGTTTTTTGTCTAATCTATCAAGAGGCATTATAGGGAAATTTTGATTTAGGCCCCAAAAATCAGGCATACTTTGAAAAAGTGAAAAATTGATTAGATATCTTTCTTGCACTTCATCTTGTATAGCGAGTAAATCTGTGGTATTTTGTTTATCTCCTACTAATAGTATGGCTTTTTTTGTGATTAGATGAGTTAGAATTTCGGCATTGGATCTATCTTGTAAATCTACATAACCTAAATCAAAAAGGGTTAAAATGCTTTCTAGATGATCTATGCTATCATGTAAATATTCTAAGGCATTGGAAGGTTTTATGCTTTTGTAAAGATCATAAAGCTCGTCGATAAGCTTGGGATTTGTTTTTTTAAGCAAAAGTTTGCTTTCTGTGTATTCTTGTGAGAAAAGCTCTAATACAGGGGCAATTAATACAGCGTGATTTGCAGCTACAAAACGACCGCTTTCTATAAAAATATCAGGTTCAAGATCTTTTTTTTGTTCGGCAATATTTTTTAAGATAAAAACAACGTCGTTGGCGTATTCTCTTAGAGTATAATTTCTGCTTTTATCATTTTTAAATTGAGAGTATTCTACGGCTAAGCCTCCGCCAAGATTAATGGCTTTTAAATTTTTTGCTCCCATTTTTCTAAGTTCGGTATAAATATTTCCCACTTCATTAAGAGCCTTTTTTAAAGGGTGAATTTCTGTAATTTGCGATCCTAGATGAAAATGAATCATAGTAAATTGATCTAAAAGTTTGTTTTCTTTTAATAAATTGATAGCTTCTATAAGTTCAGTTGAAGTAAGACCAAATTTTGAATTAATTCCTCCGCTTTTTGCCCAAATTCCAACTCCTGCTGAGTGAAGACGCACTCTTAAGCCTATATTTGGTTTTGGTTTAAAACGCTCTTTTGCTATATCAATGATGGCTTTTAGTTCATTAAGTCCTTCTATGGTTAAGGTGATATTATGCCCCATTTCAGCAGCTATAAAACCTATATTGATAAGTTCTCTATCTTTAAAGCCATTAACTGTAATAGGTGCTTTTTCATTATTGTAAGCCATAGCAAGTAAAAGTTCAGCCTTGCTACCTGCTTCTAATCCATAATTATAATTTTTTCCAAGTCTGACAAGATTTTTAACAAAACCTGGGTATTGATTTACTTTTAGGGGATAAACAGCGTTAAAATTTCCTTTATAAGAGAATTCTTTTCTAGCTTTATCAAAACTTCCATAAATATTTTCAATTTGTTTTTGTATAAGGTGTGGAAAACGTAAAAGCAAAGGACCTTTATAGCCATCATCACGTAGAGATTTAACTATATCGATAATGGCTGGATTTTCTCCATGATTGATACATACTTTACCATTTTTAATGATAAAATTATTATCCCCCCAAATATCAATGCCGTAATTTGTCATAATACATTCTCCAAATTTTTAATTAAAATTTGCTCTTCTTTTTTTGTATTTAAATTTTTATAGAATAAACTTTCATTTTTTGCTTCATTTTCCCCCATGCAAAGAAAGATTAAATTTTGATTTTTATCAGCTAATTCTAAATGTTTAGCAAGTTTTTTGGCTTCATAACTTAGAATGACTTTATGTTTTTTTCTAAGTTGTGTTGCGAGTTTTAAAAGTTTTGTTATGTATTTTTCATCCATAGAGCAAAGATAAATTCCTTCTCTTTGTAATTTTTCTTCTTTTTGTTCTAAGATAGCGATAATTCTTTCTATACCCATAGCAAAGCCAACGCCAAAACCGCTTTTTCCATCAAGGTATTCAATAAGTTTATCATAACGACCCCCACCTGCAATAGCAGCTTTTGCGCCAATTTCATCGCTAATAAATTCAAAAGCTGTTTTAGAGTAATAATCAAGCCCTCTTACTAATTTAGGATCTATTTCAAAATTTACATTATTTTCTTTTAAAATTTTTTGCAAAATTTCAAAATCTTTTTGACAAGAAGAGCATAAATTTTCACTTAAAAGTGGGGCATTTGTGAGTAAATTTTGGCAGTGTTCATTTTTGCAATCTAAAACACGGATAGGGTTTAAACTTTTTCTACGCAAACAATCTTCGCAAAAACCTTCTTTAGAATCTAAAAATCGCACTAAATTTGTGCGGTATTTTGGCATACACTCTAAACAACCTAAGGAATTAATAAGTAATTTAAATTTGATATTTAAGCGTGAAAAAATTTCTACTAACATTAAAATGATACTTGCATCTTCATAAACGCTTGCATTTCCAAAGCTTTCAACTCCAAATTGATGAAATTCTCTTAAGCGTCCTTTTTGTGGTCTTTCGTAGCGAAACATAGAACCATGATAAAACCAACGTTTTATGGCATTATTTTTATCCATTTTTTTTTCTATATAAGCACGCACCACTCCAGCAGTTCCTTCAGGACGCATACAAACGTGATTTTGGCCTTTATCGATAAATTCATACATTTCTTTACCTACTATATCAGAGCTTTCTCCTACGCTTCTTTTAAAAAGAGTGCAAAGTTCTAAATGTGGAATGTTGATAAAGCTAAAACCATAGTTTTTTGCAACTTCTTCGCAAATTTTAATCACTTTTTCATAGTAATATGCATCTTTATCTAATAAATCTTTCATTCCTTTTAAAGCATTTATCATTTTAAAAATTCCTTTATTTGTTGATGTAGATTTTCTTTTGAATTATCAGCATTTAATTTTAAGAGTTTAAAATCGATTTTTTCTTTTAAAAAATTTAGAGTTTCTTCAAGCTCGTTTTGGACATTTAGAAAATAATCAATACCGCGTTTTTCTATACTATCTAACTTTTTTTTACTTAAGCGTTCTTTTATAAGTTCTTTGTGAGCTTTTAAAAAAATTATTTTTTGCGGGAAGTGGTAATTTAAGGCAAAAGCGTTAAATTCAAAAAGTAAATTTTTGTCAAAAGCTTTATTAGTATAAGCTATACCTGAGATAAAACTACGATCAGAAATGATTAATTTGTCTTGATTTTTTTTTAAGACTTCATCGTAATGCTGGGCACGATCTGCTAAAAAAAGCAAAAGCTCAGCTTTTTTATCGATTTTATGAGATTTGTTTAGTAAAAGTTCTCTTAAATGTTTGCCAAGTTCTGTTCCACCTGGTTCAGCTGTAAAAATAGCGTTTTTAAAACATTTTTTTAAAAGTTCAATTTGAGTGCTTTTTCCTACGCAATCAATGCCTTCAAATACTACATACAAGTTTCATCCTTTAAAAAAGGTAAAATTTCTTTAGGTACTAAAGTGCTTACATCGCCATTATGTGTAATAATCGATCTTACTATAGAGCTTGAAATAAAAGCATTTTTTAAATTTGGCATTAAATAGACGGTTTCTAAATCTTTGCATAAAGAATTATTTGCATAACCCATTTGAAGTTCATATTCAAAATCGCTTACAGCCCTTAAGCCTCTAATTATGATATTTACATCAAGTTTTTTTGCTAAATCTACAAGTAGGGTATCAAAACTAACAATTTCTATATTTTTTAAATTTTTTGTAGCAATATAGGCTAAATTTTGTCTTTGTTCTAATGTAAAATGAGGCTTTTTATGTTCGCTTTTTGCAATGGCAACTATAACTTTATCAAAAATTTTAAGTGCTCTTTTAATCACATCTAAATGCCCATTGGTAATAGGATCAAAAGTTCCTGGATATAAACAAGTCATTTTATTTTTATCCTTTTATTTTAAATTTTTTCCCATCTTTTGTATAAATTATGCTCAATATCTAAAAGATCAAGCCATTTTCCTATGATAAAATTATCAAGATCTTCTAGACTTTTTATTTTGGAATATGTAGCATAAATTGGTGGAGCTATTATAACTCCAAGCATACTTAGTTTTGCCATATGTTCTAAATTTAAAGTTGAAAAAGGCATTTCTCTTACAGCTAAAATTAATTTTTTTCTTTCTTTTAGAGCAACTGCACAAGCTCTTGTAAGCAAGGTATCTGCAAACCCTGAATGAATTTTAGCTAAGGTTGAGATAGAGCAGGGTGCAATGATGGTTTGATTTATTTTAAAAGATCCACTTGAAACAGCCGCGCTTAAATCATCATTTTCAAAAAAAATTGTTTTTTTAAATTCTTCTTTACATAAAAGCTTTAAGTCTTTATGATTTTCATTATAAAAGCTTAATTTTGCTCCATTGCTTACAATGCAAAAAGTTTCAATTTTTTCTTTTTCTAGGTGCTTGAGTAATTTTAATCCTAAATTAACACTACTAGAGCCTGAAATTCCTAATAAAATTTTCATTGTAAAAGTATCCTATTTTTTCCACTTACTATACCTTGCATTACCTTACCCTCTTTGTTTTTAGCTTTTATTCTTTCGCCTAAATTAGCATTTTCTAAAGCGGTTAGTTCTATTTGTATATCTATGTTAGAATCTCTTAATATACCTATAATAGGATCATTTCTTTTGATTAAAGCATTAATTTTAAACATATTTCTTTTTAAAATTGTATTTTTGTTTATATTAACTTTGACTACTAAATTTTTTGCTTCTTCTGCACTTAAAGCATTTAATGGGATTTTATCAAAATCCATTAAAGCTTTATCAAAATCTAAAGGACTTAATTTTTCTCCTTTAAGTATAGATTTTTTTGATTTTAAAATTTCAATATCCGCATCAACAAAATAACGAAAAAAAATATTTTTTTGAATATTTTGTGGTGTTTTAAATTCTGCTCTTAAAAAGCCTTGAGCTTTATTAAATTTTGCATTGGCTAATCTTAAAAATTCGTATTGATCAAAATCTTTAGGCAATGAAGTGTTCATAATATCAATTTTAGTAATAATAATATTACTAAAATTATTTTGTAATTCTTTACTTAAGGCTAATTTAACTTTTTCTATATTATTTGCAAAACATAAGTTAAAAATACAAATAAAAAAAAGTATTTTTTTCATTTTAAAACTTGTATCATTTTTTAAAATGCTGGAATAATGGAACCATTATATTTTTCTAAAATAAAATTTCTCACTTTTTCAGTTTGAAGCGCTTTAATTAAAGCTTTAATTTTAGGATTATTTTCATTTCCTTCTTTAACAACTATAATATTTACATAAGGATTATCTTTATCTTCAATTAAAACAGAATCTTTTAAAGGATTAAGTCCAGCTGATAGCGCATAGTTTGAATTAATGATAGCAAAATCAACATCATTTAAAGCTCTTGGGAGTTGTGCTGCTTTTAATTCTATAAATTTTATTTTTTTAGGATTATCTATAATATCAAGTGGAGTTTTTAGGGCAGAATTTTTAAAAGAGATCAATCCGCTTTTACCTATAAGATCTAAAGCTCTACTTTCATTAGTAGGATCATTTGGGATAGCAATTTTTGCTCCTTCTTTGATATCATTTAAGTTTTTATATGTTTTAGAATATATCGCCATAGGTTCTATATGAATAGCGGCTACTTTAACTAGTCTTGTTTTTTTGATATTGTTAAATTCTTTTAAATAAGGTTCGTGTTGAAAAAAATTTGCATCTACTTCATTAGCATTAACGGCTAAATTAGGCAAAACATAATCAGTAAATTCTTTGATTTCAAGTTTATAGCCTTGTTTTTCTAAATCTGGTTTAACTTGTTCTAAAATTTGTGCATGTGGAACAGGCGAAGCTGCAATACTTATGGTCTCAGTTGCATTAAGATTAAGATAGGTTAAAAAAAATAATAATACCAAAGCTTTTAGTTTCATTTTTTTCCTTAGTTTTAAATTTTAAAATTATAAAAAAGTTAAGTAAATAGGTATTATTTTTTGCTTAGTTTGTATAATAAATTTCCTATTATTTGAACTATTTGAACCAAAATAAGCAAAATAATAATTGTTTGAAGCATTATTTCTGTATTAAAGCGTTCATAGCCGTAGCGAATAGCAATATCTCCTAATCCACCTCCACCAATAGTTCCAGCAAGTGCTGAGAATCCTATGGTAAAAATTAAAGTTAAAACTATACTATTAATAACATTTGGTAAGCTTTCTACAAAAATAATTTTAAAAATTATTTGTAAATTATTGGCCCCATAAGACTTAGCTGCTTCTATGGTCGATTTATCAACTTCTTTAAAAGCACTTTCAAGCATTTTGGCTAAATAGGGTGCTATACCTATAGATAAAGGTATAATTGTTGCGCTTGTTCCTATACTCGTTCCTATTATAATTTTTGATAAAGGTAAAAGTATGATAATAAGTATAAGAAAAGGAAAGGCACGCAAAGTGTTAATAAAAAAATCTAAAATTCTATAAAAAATAATATTTTCTTTTAAGCCATTTTTATCATATATAGTGAGTAAAATAGCAGGAATTATAGCTAAACAAAACCCTAAAAAAGTCGCTACAAAACTCATATAAAGAGTTTCATTTAAAGCTGTTTTTAAAATGTTTTCAAAATTTGTTGGAAAAGTTTGGAAAGTATTAATTAAAGTTGTATTAATACTTTGAAGGGAAAAGTCATCATAAAACTGTTTTATTCTGTCTAAAAAATTTTCATTCAAGATACTATCTCCCATAAAACTTTATTTTTTTCAATATAATTTAATACTTTTTCTTTATCCTGTTGATCAATGTTAATGACTAAATTACCTAAAGCATTTCCATTTAGTTTTTCTATTTTGCCCCAAACTATATTAAAGTCAATATTAAGCGTTCTAGCCATATGTGTGATTATACTTTTTTGAGCAATTTCTTTTGGAAAATAGAGTTTGATATTTAAGCCTTTATCCGGTAAAAAATCATTTTCACCTAAAAATTCTTTCATTTTGTGATTAGGCTTTAAAAAAAGTTCATCAATCAAACCTTCTCCTATAACTTTACCTTTTTCAAGCAAAATAGCTTTTTGTGCCACTTCTTTTACAACGTCCATTTCGTGAGTTACTAAAACTATGCTTATGTGAAGCTCTTTATTGATTTTTTGTAAAAGTTCTAAAATATTTTTAGTGGTATTTGGATCTAGTGCTGAAGTTGCTTCATCACTTAAAAGAATTTTAGGATCAAGTGTTAAAGCTCTAGCTATAGCTACTCTTTGTTTTTGTCCCCCGCTTAATTCTTTTGGATAGGCTTTACTTTTTTCTAAAAGTCCTACTATATCTAAAAGCTCATTGACTTTAGATTTAAGTTCATTTTCGCTCATAAAATCTTTTTTAAAAAGTTTTGAATAAAGCTTATTTTGACTATAATGCATTCTTAAGGGTATTGCAACATTTTCAAAAACATTTTTTCTATTGATTAGAGCAAAATTTTGAAAAATCATTCCTATATTTTTTCTTAAAAATCTAAGTTTTTTTGGATAATTTTGTTTTAAATTTGAAATTTCTTCTCCTAAAACTTCTAATTTTCCTTCTTGATAATCTTCTAATCCATTTATACATCTTAAAAGAGTTGATTTTCCAGCACCGCTATGACCTACAATGGCATAAATTTCTCCTTTTTTTATCTCTAGGGAAATATCATTAAGAACTAAATTTTGCTGATAATATTTTTTTAAATTTGTAATTTTTATCAAAAATCACCCTTTTAAATTTTTTAATTCTAAGTCAATCTTTTTAAGTTGTTCTTTTAGACTGATTGAAGTATTAGTATTTTGCTCGATAATATTTTTTGGAGCGTTTTTGAGAAAATTTTCATTTGAAAGCATAGTATCTAGCTTTAAAAGTTCTTTTTGTAATTTTGCTTTTTGATTTTCTAATCTTTGGATAATAGCGCTTAAATCAATATTATCTAAAGCAATGAAAATTTCTAAATTTTCACTTACATCGCAAACAGAATTTGGTATTTTTGTATCTGTAAATTCGATCGATTCACATTTGGCTAAATTGGTAATAAAATGAGAATAAAGCTCTAATTTATTTTTTTGTTTTGCGTTATTTAGCTTTATAAAGGCTTTTTCAATTTTAGAATTTCCAAGCTCTATTAAGCTTTTTGCACGGCGGATACTGACTATACTTTCTATAAGTAAATTAAAAATTTCTTTAATTTCTAAATTTTCTTTATCAAAAGTTGGATAAGTGCTTATCATAATAGAAGAAGTATTTTCAAGATCACTTTTGCTAAGTTTATGATATAAATATTCGCTGATAAAAGGCATAAAAGGATTTAAAGCTTTTAAGGCTTCTTTAAAGATGCTGCCTAGCTCTTTAATACTTGATTTATCTGCTTTACTAAGTTCTATACCCCAATCGCAAAAATCATTCCAGAAAAATTTATAAAGTATATTAGCACTATCATTAAAACGGTATTGTTCTAAATTTTCTCTTACATTCTTAATACATTCTTGAAATCTTGCATAAATGTAAATTCCAAGATCGCTTTTTAATTCTATATTTTGCAGATCTTCAAATTTGTCTTGATTTAAAAGCAAATAATTACTTGCGTTATAGAGTTTATTGGTAAAGTTCCTAACTTGCAAAAGTTTGTCATTGCTTAATTTTATATCCCTTCCTTGTATAGCAAGAAGTGCTAGGGTAAAACGTAAAATATCAGCACTATATTCTTTGATACATTCATTTGGATCGATCACATTACCTAAGCTTTTACTCATTTTTCTGCCTTGCTCATCTTTAACAAGAGCATGTAGATAAATATCTTTAAAAGGTAGTTTTTCAAAAACATTACTACTTTGAAACATCATTCTTGCTACCCAGAAAAATAAAATATCAAAACCTGTAATTAGCAAAGAGTTAGGATAAAATTCATCTAAATCTTCTTTGTTCCATAATTTTCCTTCGCCCCAATGCTCATTACCCCAGCCTAAAGTACTAATAGCCCAAAGTCCTGATGAAAACCAAGTATCTAAGACGTCTGGATCTTGAGTTAAATTTTTACTCCCGCATTTTGGACATTGGCTTGGTTGTTCTTGGCTTGCCCATTCATAAGAACATTCACAATAATAAACAGGAATTTGGTGTCCCCACCATAATTGTCTTGAAATACACCAGTCTTTTAAATCTCTCATCCATGCGTTAAAACTATTAATCCAGTGTGAAGGATAAAATTCACTTTCTTTTAGATTGATTTTTTCTATGCTTTTTTGAGCAATTTCTTTTTTAACAAACCATTGTTTTGAAATATAGGGTTCTACTATATTATTGCATCTATAACAATATCCTACTTGATGAGTATAATCTTCAATTTTATCAATAAAACCTAATTTTTCTAATTGAGCTATGATTTTTTCTCTAGCCTTTAATCTTTCTAAGCCTTGAAATTCTAAACAATGTTCATTTAAAATACCTTTTTCATCAAAAATGGTGATAAATTCTAAATTATGTCTTTTGCCGATTTCATAATCGTTTGTATCGTGACCCGGAGTAACTTTAACTATACCTGTTCCAAAATTTGTATCAACATAATCATCAGCAATTATTTTAAGAGTTCTTTTGCAAAGAGGTAAAATAACTTCTTTTCCAATGAAATTTTTATAACGCTCATCATTTGGATTTACCATTAAAGCACTATCGCCAAATAAGGTTTCAGGTCTTGTAGTTGCAATTGTAACAAAATCATTACTATCTTTTAAAAAATATTTTATATAATAAAGTTTGCCTTTTGTTTCTTTATAGTCAACTTCAATATCACTTAAAGCTCCATCGTGTGTGCACCAATTAATCATATAATTTCCGCGTACAATGAGCTTTTTATTGTAAAGATCTACAAAGGATTTTTTTACTGCATTAACAAGTCCTTCATCCATTGTAAAACGTAAGCGAGACCAAGATGGGGTAATACCTAAAGTTCTCATTTGATTAAGAATTTTATCCCCGCTTTGTTTTTTCCATTCCCAAACTTTTTCTATAAATTTTTCTCTACCCAACTCTTCTTTTGTTATACCTTTGGCGAGAAGTTGTTTTTCTACAACATTTTGAGTAGCAATACCAGCGTGATCAAGTCCAGGTTGATAAAGAACCTTATAGCCGTCCATTCTTTTATAGCGTGTGATGATATCTTGTAAAGTAAAAGTTAAAGCGTGCCCTATGTGCAAAACTCCTGTAACATTAGGAGGAGGCATCATAATACAAAATACTTTTCCATCTTTTTGAATGGCTTTATTTGAATCAATTTCAAAATAGCCTCTTTCTTCGCAAATTTGATAATATTTTTTTTCTAAATTTTTATCATACATCAATTGCCTTTATCATTTTGCTTAAATTTATTTATATAGAAGTAATTTCTATAATTTCGCAAAATGGAAAAAAGTATTGTGCCGTATTAAGTCCGGTTTTTAAACTTTTAATATGTTTTGAAAATTCGCTTCCTTTGCCTTCTTTTTTTATTTGAAGTTTGAGTCTTTCTATGATTTCTTCACGTGCTACGTGTTGGTTTAATGTGCTAAGATTGTTTAAATAAGGACTTAGTTGATTAAGATTAATATATTTATAAGCTTTTTTCATATCTGAAAAAATAATTTCTTTATTATAGATAGTTAATTTCATTTCTCCTTTTGGTAGCATTTTTACAAAAACGCTTAAGTAATAATCTTTTGAGCTATCTTCTATAGAATTTAACATATCTTTTAAAAGATTAATTCTATATTGACTTAAAAATTTGCCATCTAAAATATAAACTTTCATATTTTCTGTGCTAAGTTCTGGTTCTAAGCGACTATTTTTTCCTATACTTAGATATTCTCTAGCTGTATTTAAGTATTTATTTTTATTTGATTTGTTTGATTGAAGTTCTTTTTTAATAGCCTTTTCTCTTTCTAAGATTTTTTGTTGTTTGCTAATTTCTTTTTTAAGAGCTTCTATTTTAGCTTGTTTATCTTCTTTTTGTAGTTGTTGTGAATTGTTTGTAGTATTTATATATTGATTATTTTCATCTGTTGTGGTTGTATTACTTG
>NZ_JAENKR010000032.1:0-14965 GCF_016598965.1 Campylobacter sp. TTU-622 | reverse complement strand
GTTTTCGTATTATAATTATAGTATATTTATACTTAATTTATATTTAATTTATAGTCTTTTTATAGTTTTTTTATAACCGAACTCCAAAAACAAACCTAAACTTTTTCTCCCTTTTAAAAAACTTATTTTTTACTTTTTTTCATTGCTTCATCAATAAAAGAAGAACATACCTTCATATTTTCTTTATAGTCTTTTGGTAGATCTAAATTATTATCTTTAGCAAGTTTTTCTGCAAAAGCAATTTGCTTTGCCGAAGCAGGTAAAGGTTTAGAATTTTCTTTAGCTTTATCAATAAAATTCATACATACTTTTATATTTTCTTTATAATCTTTTGGTAAGTCTAAATTATTATCTTTAGCAAGTTTTTCTGCAAAAGCAATTTGCTTATCACTAGGTTTTCTTATTTGTTGGCTATCATCAATAATTACAAATTCCATTTTTTGATGTAAAGGTTTAATAAAATCAATATATTGTAAGCTTCCTTTTGAAATAGTGTCCAAAATTTCTTCCATTTGTTTTGTAAATTCTGATTTAGTAATCCATTCATCATTATTTTCATTTAGAAAATCAATTAATGATATTCCTTTTTTAGTAGCTACTATTTCTTTATTTTTTCCCTTAAGAGTTAATTCTACATATTTTCTATCTAATAATGTTTTTAAAAAACTTGCATAAGTGCTAGGTCTTCCTATACCTTCCTTTTCTAAAAGGGAGATGAAATTACTTTCTTTATATCTTCTTGGAGCTTGTTTTTTAACTTCTATTAATTCAAAGTTTAAAACTTGTATTTCTTCACCTTCTTTTATATTAAGTTCTAATTCTTGGGCGTCATCTTTTTCATCTTTTTCATCTTCTTCTTTAAAGTCAAAAGCTCCTTTAAAACCCTTATTAATACATTTGCTAGTATTAGTTTTAAAGCTTAAAAGTCCTATGTTAAAATCATAGCTTGTAATCTCATTAATAGCATTTTTTGCTTGACTTTGTATAGAATTTAAATAAATTAAAATATAGGCTTGTTTTTCATCATCGCTAAGACTTTCTTCTCTAGCAATTTTTTCTATATCTTCAAAGTTATGCAAATGAGATATTCTTATGGCTTCGTGGGCTTCAGCTTGACTTTGCTCTCCTGCTTTATATTCTCTTTTTTGATACCATTGTTTTTCTTTGAAAAAGTCTTCAACTTCATTTAAAAATTCTTCACTTAAGGCATTACTATCCGTTCTATGATAAGTAATTAATCCTTTTTCGAAAAGTTTTTGAGCTAATGCCATTGATTTATCAGGAGAAAAGCCAAAAATTTTACTAGCTTTTTCTTGAAATTGTGAAGTTCTAAAAGGCTGTGCGGGTTTTATTTCTTTTTGTTTAATATCTATAGAATAAAGTTTTGCATTTTTAGCCTTTAAACTTTCTATTTTTTCTAAAGCTTCTTCTTTGCTTTGATAAAGATTAGAATTATTTGCATAAAAAATTATGCCGTCTTTTTCTAGCTTTGCTTTAATTTTATAATCTAATTTTTTATTTTTATCATCATTTAAAAATTCTTGTATAGCTTTTTCTCTTTGAACTATCAAAGATAAAGCAGGAGTTTGCACTCTTCCTACTGAAATATTTTTATCATTTAAAGCATTAATGTATTTAGGCGACATTATAAAGCCCACCATTTTATCACCAACAATTCTAGCTTTAAATGCTTCAAAATCATTTAAATTGCTTTTTGAAAACTCGATAGCATTTTTCAAGCCTTTATTTATTCCACTTTCTGTAATTTCGTGAAATTCTGCTCTTTTAATACTTTTAGCGATATTTTTTATCACTTCATAAAATAAATAAGCAATACCGTAACCTTCACGATCTGGATCTGTAGCTATAATCACATCTTTGCCTTTACAATCTGCAAAAATAGCATTCATTCTTTTTTTAGTTTCTTCGTCTGAAAAATCAAAAATAGGTTCGTATTTTTCATACTCTTTTAAAAAATTTTTACTTAAGGTTTTAAAATGTCCTTTTGTAGCATAAACCTTAGCTCCTGTAATTTTTTCTATTTTTTCCCTTTTATTTGGACTTTCTATAATAATAATTGTATTTTGCATTTTTAATCCTTATTAATTATTTTTAACCAGCCTTAGCTGTCGCTCCTGTAATAGTATCTGTAAAGCTTTGCATTGCATTAGTTAAATTTGATTGAGAATTTTGTCCTTTTAAATCTCCTGCCATTTTTCTAAGACTTTGAGAACCCGGAATGGCATTTGCCATTCCGTGTTTTAAACTCTCTCCTATACTTCCCCCTGCCATTCTTTTTGCTAAAGTTCCTGCTCCAAATGAAGTAGTAGCCATACCAGCACTTTTTGCCATATCTAAAGCTCCGCCTGTTCCACCACCATCTAAACCTTGAACTCCCATTATTTGACTAACCCAATTTGGTATTTTTACAATAAGATAAATACAAATTAATGAAATCAAAGTAGGCACAAAAAAATTAGCAAATTGATTTTCATAAACTAGCTGTATATTTCCTAATTCTTGCACTTTTTTTATAGGTATCATACAAATTGAAAGTATGATAAAACTTGCAGGAATATATAAAGAATAAGAAATAAATATTTTAAGCCAAGAATAAAAATAAGGTGCGGTTTTTTTACTAAATAAAAGCGGTATGGTTACAGGAGCTAAGCTTAAAATTATCATAGCAAAAAAAGTAGAACTTACAATAATACAAGCTACTCCTGCTAATACAAAAAAAGTAACTATATAAAAACACCAAAAAGAAAACATTCCTGTAAATGTAGCAATGGCTGCAAAAAGATCAGGGCTATACCAGCGTCTCCATTTATCCCACCCTGTGTTCCATAATTGAACCATTATGTCGTTTAAAGAATTAAAAGCTCCTGTAATTTGATTTCCAAAACTATCTGAATTTCCCCCTATAAGTCCTGCAGTAGCTGATTTTAACCATTGTGCTGGTATCATTAGCCACCCTAAAAAATCAGTATATCCTTCATAAGAATAAAAAATTCCAAATATAAAACATAAAGTTAAAATCCATTTTCCTGCATTAAAAAGTTCTTCACGACTAGGATAACCGTTTTTAAGCAAATTTAAACACCAAAACATTACCCAAATACCTATAAAAGTATAAGCAACTCCATTATATAAAGCTCCTTGTATTCCATTAAAAATATTTTCAAATAAAGGTTTTAAGGCGTCTTGCATAGTGCTTTGTAAGGCGTCTAACCAGCTATTATCAATAGTAGTTTTTTCCATTTTTAATCCTTAAAATTTAATAATTTTTTCTTCTTTTATTTGGCTTGTTTTTATAGCCTTACCTTTACCTAAAGGATCTATTTTAATACTTTTGGTAATTTTTATTTTTTGATTTCCTAAATCTATAACCTCGCTTTCCTCATAATATTTAGGCATATCATTTTCATAATCGATTAACTCTTTTAATTCATTTTCTTCTTCTTTTGTCCTTTGTTTTGTATGATTAGTTCCATTCTCTAATCCTAAAAATTTAATAAACTCTGCCAAAACTCCTAACATTTACATTCCTTTAAAACTTTGGGGCGTTGCGGGGTATCCCCGCTTAAACTCATAAAAATTAAGACTTTTGGCTTAATTTTCCCCTAAAAAAAATTTTTAGGGGTTTTAGAAAACAATAAAAGCAAAAAGATAAATTAACCCCTTAAATTACATTCCTCTAACTTGAGATTTGTTTTGTCCTTGCTCTTTTGTTTGATTTTTTATAATCTCTTTATCTTGGATTTTAAAATAATCAAGTCCTTTAAGCTCTGCGTTTAAAAAGTTGTTAATATCCCTTGTTACTTTTTCCCCTAGTCCTAAATTATTAATATTAGGTCTTGGATCATAATTTGATTTTTTAATGCCTTCTCTTAATTTTTCTAAGCTTTCTAGATCTCTTTCTTTAAGCTTATCCATTTTAAGATTATCAAATTGTGATGTGTGATAAAGAGTAACAGTTTCTAAAATAGGCGTTTTATGATAAATCTTTTCCATTACAGGTTCAAACATAGGTTTTCCATCTTTTCCTATTTTTTGATTACCGTCTTTGTCTTTTATGGCTCTCATCATAGTTTGTCCGTTTTCATCTAATTTAGGCACATAGCTTTCAGTTTTAAGCAAAGCGATTTTTACACCTTGTTCGTAAGCTTCTTTGCCATTTTTAGTTAAAACAGGTTTGCCCTTTTCATCTAATTGTTTTTTGAGTGTTCCCCCTAAAAAATTAGCTTGTTTCATTGTTAAGAAGCTAGGTTTTTCATAGCCGTTAAGTTCGCTTACCGCTCTTAAAAGGGCGGAAGTTTGCCCTGTATAAGCAATACCTTTACTTGCATTATAAGGCATAGAATTATCTAGCTCTTGTTTAGACATATTCTTATTCCAAAAACTAGCTTTCTCTTTGATAGCCTTAGCAATAATTGCTTTAGAATACTCATTGATACTCGCTTTTTTTTCTTCGTTGGTTCTTTCATTCCACGCTTTATAAGAATTATCTTTTACTTGCTCGTTTGCAACTTCTTTAATTTCCGCATTTACTTCTTTTTTCTTTGCCATAATTTTTTCCTTTTTAATATGTAGTCCTTAATTTATACGCTTTGCAATACGCATAAATGAAATGAAAATGATTTACTCATTTTCCAAAGAAGACTGTTCCATTTCATTGGTTTTAAGATATTCCAGTTCTTTAGCTTCTTCTTCACTAATTGGATATTCCCCGTCTTCTAATTCACAAAAAGCTAAAATATCTTTTGCTTTTTGCAACTCTTTTTCTTTTAAAGTATCTTCTATACTTGCCATTATTGTTCTCCTTTTTGATTTTAGGCTATAGCTTAAACCATAACCTAAACTAAACCTTCTATTTTTAAAAGGCTTAGTTTAGATCAAAGGCTTAAAACCTTTGATTTCATTCTTTTTTCACTTTTATTCCTAATTCTTCAAGTTCAATAATTTGTTTAGAGCTTGAAGTTTTTTGAGTAAAGTTTTGTTCTTGATTAGCATTTTGGCTATCATCATTATTAATCTCATCATTATTTTCTTCTTCTGTGTTTGTATTATTAGTTGTATCATTACTATCTAAAGCAACTTTATCTGCTCCTTTAAGTTTTGGATTTTTAAACCAATAAGGCACTTTTGCTTTAATAGGTCTTGATAAGAACCCTGTAACTAAAATTAAAATATCTTCGCTAGATTGATTTTTAATATCTTGTGAAGTAACTAATTTATAACCTTCTTTAGATACGGTGCTATTGCTTTTAAAGAAATCAAAAGTTCCTTTTGATGAAGATGTTTTTTCTCTAGTAAAATCACCTATTAAATCGCTAATTTCTTTAGCGTCCTTTTCTGTATTCATTCTAAAAATAGTTTGATATCCTGCATTTGCTCTAATAATTCCTAAATCATCTTCACCATAATATTTTCTAATTTGTTCATAAGATTGTGTAACAAATACAGGTATTAGTCCATAAGATCTACATAATGCTGGTGCTTCAAGCAAGAAAGGCATTTTTCCAAATCTTACAAATTCATCTAATAAACAATAAATAAATTTATCAGGATTTGAATTTTCTTCTCCACTCATTAATTTTTTAAATAAGCTTTCAATAAAAATACGCACCAAAGGAGCTAAAATATCCATATCTTCAGTTTGTATTACCACATACATAGTAATTCTTTTTTCTCTTAAATCTTCAAATTTAAAATTCATTTTTGAAGTTGCATTAGCTACTTGTGGATTAGTAAAAACTTTCATATAGGTATCATAAGTTGATTTTATACTTGCAAACTCTTGTTCGGCTGCGGTTTGATAGGCTCTTGCTTGATTTCTAACAATCTCATCAAGTTCTTCATCATTAGCAACTTGTTTTAAAAAAACCTTGAAAGTATCTATATTATGGTCTCTTGTAACTTCGCCTGTATCTTCATCTTCGATTAAGCATTCTTTTCCAAATTGTTCGTTTAATTCATTAAAATAATCTTTTTTAGGAGCTTGAGTTAAATCTCCTAAACTTGTATGTTTATGTTTTTGCATATTATAAAGTGCAAAAAAGGTAAAAAGAGTTTTAGCACTTGTAACCCAGTGATCGCCTTCTTTTCCCTTTTCTGCCACAAAAATAGTTCCTGCTATTTGATCTGCTAATTTCATCATTTGTATGAAATTCATATCTTTAACAATAGAATTATCAAAAGGATTAAAAAATAAAGTATTATTGTCTGAAAAAGGTTCAAACAATAAAATTTCATTATTAAAGTATTTTTTTCTATACCCTGCACTTTTTGCATAAAGTTCCCCTTTAATATCAAGTGCTAAGGTAGAATTAGGCACTGTAAATAAATTAGGTAAAATGATACCTGAAGTCTTACCTGTGCCTGGTGGTGCAACCACCAACGCACTTAAGGGCATTTTTGCTCTAATGTATTCCATTTCATTACCCTTAATGCCTTTTTTAATACTGCAACCTAAAATTAAACCCCTATCATTGCAAATATTCATTGTTTGAAAATCTTTTTCTTTAGCAAATCTAGCACTACCATAATCTTCTTTTAAATTTATTTGTGGCATAAAAAACCAAATTAAACATACAATAAAAGGTAAAATTAGAGCAAAAACTGCTATATAGGCTTTTAATTTTAAAGCTGGATTTCCTAAATTATGCAAAATTTGTAATGCAATTTGATGAGTAACTAATAAATCAGGTTTAAAAATTATTTTTACCATTATTAGATAGAAAATTATTCCCATAATAATGCTAGTTATAAACATTAATACCCATTTAGCTGGGGTTATTTTCTTATCATTCATTATATTTCTTCTCCTTGAGCCATTTCTTTTTCTTGTAGCGTTTCATCATTTAATCGCTTAATCTTTTTATTGATATTAGTTTTTATTGCTTTGTTTTTAATTTGTTCTTGGTGTTCATTTAAAATTTGAGTTAGTTCGTTTATAAGTTTAGGTAAGCGATTTTCTGTTTGATAAGGACTTTCAATTCCTATATTCAAATGATATGCAATTTGATTAAGATTATTACCACATTGTGCTATGTGATATAAATACTCTACATTAATTTCATTATTTTTTTCTAATACTTCAAGTGTTTTTGCGTATTTTTCTATGCTTATAAGTTTTCTTATAACAGCACTTTGGCTTTCGTTTCTTTTTAATGAAAGTTTTTTTAATTGTTTTTGTTCTCTTTCATTTAAATAAACTCTTATTGTCCCCACTTTTACTCCTTATATTAATAATTTTGCATAATCATTTTTTAAATCTAAAATGTCTGTAATATCTCTTTTTCCTGTTTTTTTATTTCTAGTAATTTGTATAATGTAATCTATGGCGGTTATAATTAACTCTGTAAGCATTTTATTATCTGGATTTTGTAAGCCACCACCTAAGATAATATTTGTAATAATTGCTTTAATAGCATCTTCTGGATTATTAGCGTGTAAAGTGCTTAAATTTCCTGCGTGTCCTGTATTATTAACCCTTAAAAAAGTAAAAGTATTTCTAATATCAATTTCACCTAAAAATAATCTATCTGGTCTTAAACGCATTGCATTATTAATTGCGGTTTGATAAGAATATATTTCGCTTTCTTCTTTTGGCACAGCTAATTGTGTTTTGTTCTCATTTTCAATATATAACTCTTGAGCGTCTTCAATAGTTACAATTCTTTCATTAGGATCAATTTCTCCCATTAAAGAATTTAAAAAGCTAGTTTTACCGCTTCCTGTTCCACCTGAAATAAGAACATTTTTTTTATTGCGTATTAAATCTTTAATTTTTTCATAGCTCCAGCCTTTTTCTAAACACTTATCACTTAAAACAAAATTTTCAAGTGCGAAACGACTTTTTGAAGGAATTCTTATGCAAATACAAATTTCAGAATTAAAAAGGCTTGTTTTATGTTGAGCTTGAACCCTATATCTTAAAAAGGGGTAAGGCAATTCACAAGATAAATGGCAATGTTTCTCATCAAATCTTTGATTTCTTTTTATAGCAAGTTCGATTAAAAAGGTTTCTAAAAAATTATAATTTAATCTTTCATCATATATTGTTTCCCAAATATCGCCTTTATCTACTTTAATTTCACAAGGCTTATTAAAAATAAGCTCATTTGCTTCCATTTCTAAATAAGGCTTTAAAACATTTAATATATTATTTAAAACAATGGTATTATTATTCATTGTTTTGTTCCATCTGTTTTGAATTTTCATTTTCGACAAGCTTGTTAAGCTTTTCTTTTTCTTTTTTAATCTTATTTTCTAAATTACTAATAACCTTAATTTGAGAGATAATTTTTTTATTTTTTTTATCTTCTTCTTTTCTTTTTTGTATTCCTTCTTCAATGTCTTTTTTGATTTTTTCATAATTATTAATTTCTTGCATTTTTTTACTCCTTTTATTCTTGAAAATATTTAATCAATACTTCGTTATTTTTAGGTTTTGCAAACCACATATGATTAGTAGGAACAATAAAAATTCTACTTCCTGATTTAATTTCAATTGTAGGTTTAATTTGGGCTTGTTGTTGGATAATATCATCTACTATTGTGGATATATCATTTTTACTTTGTGAATATACTTCTTGAGCATAGCTATTATTTCCTGCTTTAGAAGCTATGCTAAGTAATAAAACATTTGAAATTGTAGATAAGGCATAAGGCATTCCATATCTTTCAAGGTATTTATTATTAACACTTCCAACCGCTCCTGACATACCCATATTATCACTAGCTATAGCATTGGTTAAGAGTATATTAACACCTTGTGGAGTGATGATTTCTCTCCATTGAATTTCTAAGCGATTTTGTCCGATCTTATTATCGCTTTTATAAAATCCTATGGCTTTACTGCCTCTTGGAATTAATACCGCACTTCCCATATTTGCATAAATATCTTGTTCGATTTGTGCTGTTACTATGCCTTGTAAATCACTTGAAATCGCACTTGTTAAAAGGGCAGGAATTAATCTTCCTGCCCTTATCATTCTATAAAGACGATGTTCATTTGTTGAAACGTCTATGCTTTTTTGATTTGAAAAGCCATCAACTCCATATTTTGAAGCATTTTCTTGAAAGTAGATTTGAGTATTAGCTCTATCAGCTAAAATACTATCTCTAATAAGTTTTTTAATTTTTCTTTCATTTGCACTAATATTATCTTGTTTAATCTCTTGTTTAAGTTGTTGATTTTTTTGTATGAGTTCTTGTTTTTTCTCTTCTATTTTTGCTAATTTAGTTACATTATCATCTTCTTTTTTGGTCTCTTCTTTAGTATCATTATGAATTTTTATATCTTCATTATAATTAGGTTCTTTAAAACCACCTTTATAGATATAATCGCTAATTGGAAATTTTGTATCTGAATTTTTAAAAAGATAATCTAAATCTTCTTCATTTAACAAATTTTCTTTTTGATTATTATTTGATTTTTTAGATATATTTTCTTCTTGTGTATTATTAAATATATCTTCAGCTAGAAGATTATTACTTAATAATGCACTTATAAGACTTAGACTTAAAAATGATTTTTTCATTTTTTAGCCTTTTCTTTTTTAGGTTCTAATTTTTCAACGCAAACATAACTATCCCCACTTTTAATTGTGAATTTTTTTGCAATAGTTTCAGCAATAACATAATTACCGATAATTCTGGTTTCAACTGGACTATCTTGCTTATCAATAACAGCAAAAATAGCTGGAATTTGTGGCATTTTGTCTTTATCGTATTTAAAATAAGTAAATTTCTTATCATTAAAAATCTCTTCACTAATTAGCCACTCATTACCTTTTTTTGCTTTTTGACTATAATGATTATAAATTTCATCTTTTTTAACTCTAACTTCTGCTATACCTTCTTTAATTATCAAATAATCTTTAGCTAATTTTTCTTGTTTTTCTTCGATGAGCTTTTTTGAGTTTTCATCGTGAATGTAAATTACTAAAGAAGGATCTTTGCTATTTTTATAATCAGTTGAATAAATATAAAAAGTATGTAATTTATTATCTTTAGTAAAAACAGTTAAAGAAGTATCAATTCCTATAAGCATTGGTTTAATAGCAATAGCATTAGGCATAGTTGGAATTTCTTCCACTTTAAAACCTGTAGTATCACCTAAAATATAATTTATAACATCTGTTTCAAAAATAAGAGTAGTTGCCATTGCAAAACGTGTTCTTATTTTTTGTGTTTTATTAGCTTGATAATTAAGATTTAATGTATTTTCATAGCCTGAATATTTTTTTTGAAAAAATCTTCTTTGTAAGGCATTTAAATTTTGATTTCTAATTGCACTTTTCATTAAAGCGATTTGTTCTTCGCTTAATTGTTCTCCATTACTTTGTGAATAAGCATCAAAAGCTTGAGTTTGATATTGTGGATTAGAATAACTTGTAGTATCAATTTGTTGTCCTTGTGGTTGTTGCCCTAAAGGATCAATTCTAATATTAGTTTGCGTATAATTATTTAAAGCTTGGTCTTTAGTTTGTAAAATACTTTCACCTGTATTACTTGGAACGTCTTGAATTTGTATTCCATTGTCTGCAAATACTAAAGTTGAAGCAAATAAAGCTAAAAAAACTATTTTTGAGTATTTTTTCATTGTTTTGTTCCTTGCATTGAATTTTGGCGTGCAGTATTAAAAGTATCATTATCAATAATATCTGTAATTGAGTATTGCTTTACAATAAATCCTGTAGGGTTTTTTGGAACTGAATTATAAGTAAGCTCCATTGGTATAAAATCAAAAAATAAAGTAGCACGATATTTTTTTAAATTACTTTCTGTTCCGTTTTGATTGCTTATTTTTGCGATAAAATCGATAGTAGCTACATTTTTATTGAAAATAGAAACATTGATAATTTCGATATCTCTAAAAAGTCCTTTAGTTGTATAAATTGAATTTGGTGCTCTAACTAAATTTGAAAATGTATCCCAAACATTTTTTCCAGATTGTAATCTAATCTCTTCATAACGCTCACTATCATCTATACGATTAATTGTTTCTCTTTTTTTTACATAACCTGCCAAAATTGATTTTAATAGATTTTGATCAGCCCTCATATCCATTCCCGCTTGTTCTATTTTTACAAAATTAGTTTCTGGGTCTGAAAAAAATACAAGATAGGGTTTAACTTCTTTAAAAGGGGTAAGAAAAGAAATAGCAATAGCAAGACAAATTACGATTATAGTTAAAACTATAATTAACCAAAGCATATAAGCTTTTATATTTCTTTCAAGTTGAAATATAAAATTGGGATCTTTTTTATCATCAATAAAAGCCATACTTCAACCTTCTTAGCTAATTTTAATTACATCATAATTACAAGCACAAGGCGATTTTTTAGGTATTTCTTTATTTGTAGTTGCACAGGCACTAAAAAAAAGAAGGCTTGATACTAAAATACTTATTTTTAAAAATTTCATTTTTAACTCCTTAAATTTGGTTTTTGATTTTCAAGATACATATTTCTCCAATCATTAGGATAAAGCTCTTTAAGTTCTCGCATTAACATTACATTGTCGCTAGATGATGAAAATATTCTTAAATGTTTTCCTAAGCGACTTAAATCTATATTCAAAATAGCAGATTGATTAGCAAGGTTCATTTTTAATAAAACCTGTCTTGAATTAGTTCCTGCTTCTTGTAAAAACTTAATTTCTGTAGGTGTTAAATTAAGTTTATTTCGCATATTTTCAAGCGTTTGGGCGTTTGTAGTTGGAAAAATAATATAATTTGCTATATTTTCTAAGAAACTTGCACCTTTTGGGATATCATCAAAAAAGCTTAAGTTTTGAAAACCCATACACATAACTCCGCCTATTTTTCTAACTTCAAGAATACTTTCAAGAATGCTTTCACGCATATTTTCGTCCATTAAAAAGTCTTTTAATTCATCAATAAAACAAAAAAAGCCTCTTTTTTTAGAATTTTTGGCTGAATTTTTTAATCTGTGAAAGATATAAGAAGCAGTTAGTCCTGCCATAGTTGGATTTTTTAAAATACTATCCATATTTAATATTGAAAGCTGTTTGCTAAAGCTTAATGCGTCTTCTTTATTATCGAAAATACTTTGTTTAAAAGGTCTTAAACGTCCCTTAATATCATCTTCGTCAAGTTGAAGACTATCTATAAAATCGCTAAGTGTAAAAATATCTTCTTCGGTTTTATTGCTATATAGTCTTTCAATTGTTCGTGTTATTTCATTGATTGCGTTATATTGTGTATCGCTTAAATTAGCCATTGTTCGAATAAAGTTTTTTAAAAATTCTTTATTTTCGCTTGTATAAGGTAACGCAAAAGGATTTAGTTTAAAATCACTAAAATCAGCGTCGTGATATTCTCCGTTAGTATAAGTTGCAAAATTATACATACCACGCAATTTATCCATTGAAAAAATATCAATATCGTATTTGTAAAGATTACACATTAAAAACTGAGCTAGTGTTGTCTTACCAGCACCAGTTCCACCTATAATCATAGTATGTCCGCTTGGTTTATCTCCTTCTGGTGTCCAGTGAAAATTAAAAAGATAAGGCGTTCCGCTTAAATGTCTAAAAATAGTTACAGGTTCATCGCCCCAGTCGTTCTTATCAAATCCTAAAACATCTTTTTCAAAACTAGCAATACTTGCTAAATTAGAAACTTTTAGTGTTCTTTTTCTAGCATTTAAATTTGCCCTACTTGGAAAAAATGAGAAATATAAAGCTTTTTGATTTATCGTTTCTCTTACTATATTTAAATTTTGATTAGCTAAAATACCTTTTAACTCATTTGTTTTAGTTTCTAAATCTTCTAAATTTTCTGCTAAAATATAAACTGAAAAGCTAACAAGCATTAAATTTTCTCTATCAGCTTTAATTTTTTCTATAAGTCCGCTAAGTTCATCTTTTATAATTTGTGGTGCAAAAGCTCCAGTATCTTTTATCTTTTTAATTGCTTTTTCTTTTTCATAAGATCTCATATTAATAAAAACGGTAAAATCATTTGAGCTTCTTAAAATTTTAGTGCTAATGTGTGAAGTAATTACATCGGTTTCATAAGCTTTAATACTTATAAACCTTGAAAACATTTCTTTTCCGTCGTTTCGTCGAAAAACAATATAATCTTTTTTAAATTCCACATCTGAACTAATATAACTATCAGTAATCAACTCATTTGTATATTTAAATTTAGTTTCTTGAGCATTTGAGTAAGTAGCATAAAAATTTAAAATATCATCAGCCGTAATTTGAATAGGCGTAAATGAAGCTAAAGCTCTTTTTGCTTCATTAAGGGTTTCTTCAATTAAAAGTTTTTTGGCTTCAAGATTAAAATTTTCTTTTTCTTCTTTGCTTTTTTCTTTTTCTTTGGTGGCTCTATTTTTAAAATTTTCTAAAGCTCCGCTAATTTTTTTATCAATAGTAGATATTATAAGATAATAAGTAATTTGAAATACATCTTTATAATTTTCCCACTTTTCAATAATTTGATTAGCAAAAACATTTTTAGTTAAAGAATGTTTTTTAGAAAGTTCTATTTTATCTTTTTTAATAATTAAATTAATTTCTACATCAGTGCTAATTTTTCCAAAAAATTGCACGCGACTTTGCAAATAAGATAATTCTTCTTCAAGTGAATTTCCAGAATATGAAATTCCTTTAACTTCCAAAGCAACGCATAAATTTCCGTCTTTTGTTACTAAAGTATTTTCGTCAAGTTTAAAAGCTATATTATTTTCTTTAGCCATTGTAAAAATTTTAGGCTCAGCTAACATTAAAATATTGTCAGCTCCACGATTTATTTTATTTATATATTCTTTAAAATTTTTCTTTTCTTTTTTTCCTAAATTTTCTTTTTTAGGTTTATTTTTGAGTTCTTTTAAATAAGTAAAAATGCTTGTTCCCATTTTTAGCCTTTATGCGTAATATTTATTTTGGGGAATTGAAAATTTGGCGAAAATAATTTGATAGATATCTTCATCAAAAAATTCTAAAATAAAGAAAAAGCAATATAAAAAAGCAATAACAATAAGTGAGTATAAAACTAAAAAGAACCACGCGACAAATCCTAAAATAATTAAGGCAAACCAGCTTGTGCTAGTTAAGCCTTTAATTTTTGTTTTACAAGTAAGATCGCGATAACAGCTTGTTTCAGTCATTAGTTCATACCTGCTGCCGAAAGTCCATAAATTACACCGATAATTACTAATGCACCAAATAATAATTTGGCGTGATTTTTTATGCCTTCCATATTAAAAAAAGCCATAAAAAGCATAATAACTATCCAAATTACACCCATTACAATAGACATTGTATTTATAATACTTGATACACTTGTGCCTACGTCGGTTACTTGTTCATTAACGCTTGTTGCTAATTTTGATGCAATATTATTTCCATTTGCTCCAAAAAGTAAAATTGGAGAAATTGATATAAAAAGCAAAAACGTTAAAATTTTTTGAAAAATATTTTTCATAAAACTTTCTCCTTGAAAAAATTTTTTTGCGTTACGCAAATAAAATTATAATGTTGCGACTTTTACCGACATTTTGCGACTTAATAAAAGCTTAAAATATCTATTTTTTCGATATTTGAATTAAAATTATTTGTTTAAAAAATATTTAAATAAGTTAATTTTTGTTTATTATTTTTTATAATTTTTGATTTCTTATATAAGCTATATTTCCTAAGTTTTAAAGACTTTTTTTATAAAAAAAAGCCACTATTATTTTTCCGCAAAATGTCGGTAAAAGATTTTTTTTATTTTTTTTAAAAAATGGGTTTTAATAGTATATTTTTTTATTATTTTTCAAAGTATTTTTTTTAAAAAAAGAAAACTTAATAAATTTAATTATTTTTCTAGAATATTTTAAAAATTTATAAATCATTTATAAATCAAATCATTTATTGATTTATTTCTTTTTATTTCTTTTTTCTAGTTAGAAAGTATTTTTCTTATTATTGAGTATTTTTT